>JAGDMX010000366.1 GCA_017860725.1 Chloroflexota bacterium
AGCAGCAGGCAGCAGATCAGGGCATTCACACACACCGATTTTCCCGAACCGGTCTGCCCGGCAATGAGCAAGTGCGGCATGGCAGATAAATCGGCTGCCACGGCAGCACCGGATACATTCTGCCCTAAGGCAAAGCGCAGTGGTGATTTCAAGCGCTTGAAAGCCTCGCTCCCCAGGATATCCAGCAATGACACCAATGCCAGCTGCTCATTGGGAACTTCGATGCCGACAAAACTCTTCCCCGGCACCGGCGCCTGGACACGGATGGTGCGAGCGGAGAGCGCCAACGCCAGGTCGTCCACTAAAGCAGCGATTTTGCCCACCCGCACGCGCATCCGCCCGGCGCGCGTCTCAATAAAGTCCGGCTCCACACCGAATTGGGTAATAGTTGGGCCGCGGTTGATCTCCACCACGCGCGCAGGAGCGCCGAAGGAAGCCAGGGTTTCCTCAATAACATGCGCTCGCTCGAGATCCACCTGATCGTCAAACACAACCTCCTGACCATCCTCCAGAATCTCATCAACTGGAGGAAGCTGCCAACTGATCTGCGTGCCGGATTGAGGGCTCACCCCCAGGGCGATTGCCGGCAGCGAGACGCCTAATGGCACCGGTTGCGCCGGATCGCTCACCGGATAGCGAAAATCAGTGGCAGACCCTGCAACGGGCGGAATTTCTCCTCGACGGGCACGCCGACCCTCACCCGTCTCAATCAGCCAGTCCTGGATACGGGTTGCCAGGGAAGGAATCCAGCGAAACAAGTCCAGGACACTCACATCCAAAACCATTGCCAGGGCGAGGATGGTCCAGCCCAGCAAAGCCACTCCCATCAGACCAAGGCCCATCAGCGCCCGCAACCCCTCGCCGATCACCGCCCCCAGATAACCACCGCCCTGACCGGTAGCGGCCAGATCAAACGCATTCTCACCCTGATTGATGATGACCGCCAGAAAGTGCAGCCAGGCCAGCAGGTTGAAAAAGAGCAGCACAAAACCCAGCACCCTGACCAGGGACAGGTGCGGAATGCGCTCGAAGTTGCGCAGCACCAGCCAGATCCCCCCAATAATCATCACCACAGGGAAGAGATATACACCCCAGCCGAAGGTTTGCTCCAACAAAGAGACCCAACCCCCAATCAAGCTGCTGTTCGTCTGAGAGAGCAGGCTGAGCAAGGTCAGGAAGCCAACCAGTGCCAGGGCGACCCCGGTAATATCCAGCTTGCGATCCAGCGACATGCCCTGACGTGGCGCAGGTGTCGGGGAGCTCTGGCTGGTTTTGCGAGGAGTGGTGCGGGTCGAGGTTTTGGCAGGCGCCTGGTTTTTGGCCGGTTTGGTGCTCTTTGAGGTTTTCGCGCTGGCTGGTTTAGCTCCAGCAGGCTTGGATTTGTTGGAAGACGATTTTCCCTTAGCTGGGGTGGATTTGCCTGGCGGCGAGGTGGTTTTTTTAGCCATTCTGCGAGTGTTGGCCCTAATTTTGGGGGTATCCTGCCTGGGATTATAGCACAAATGGTCTGACAAGGCCGCCGGACAATCACACTCCTTGCCGAAGGAGGTACTCACCGCCAAAAAATCGAACTCGATCAAGTTGAGGTACAATAACTCTCGTATATTCAGTTGCGCACCGCTACTTCCACGAAAGGCAATTATTTGTTCGAAATCATATTTCTCGGCACTTCGGCTTCCGCCCCTTCGGTACACCGCGGGCTATCATCGCAGGTGATCTTGCACAATGAATACCGCTTCCTGGTGGACTGTGGAGAAGGGACACAGCGCCAGATTATGCAATCCGGTCTCGGGTTTAAGCGCTTGAATCGGATTCTGATCACTCACGGTCACCTGGATCATATCCTGGGATTGGCAGGCTTGCTCTCGACTTTCATGCGCTGGGAGACCATCGATGGTCTGGAAATATTCGGCGGCAAGTGGGCTTTAGACCGCATCCATGATCTACTGTTCGGCGTAGTTCTACGCGGGGCACGTCCCCCAACCGAAATTAAGTTCCACCAGATCAGCGAGGGGACAATCTTTGAGGGTGACGATTTTCGGGTGGCTGCCTTCCCGGTGTTTCATCGCGGCCCAGATTGCTTCGGCTACCTGTTTGAAGAGAAAGCGCGCCGCCCATTCCTACCCGAGCTGGCCGATACGCTCCAAATCCCACAGGGACCCTGGCGCAGGGATTTGGTCAACGGCCTGGCGGTTACCCTGCCGGATGGCCGGACGATCCAACCCGACCAGGTGCTTGGAGAGGAGCGCCCCGGCACCCGCCTGGTGCATGTCGGCGATGTGGGGCGAACGGAAAACCTGGTCGAGGTATGCCGGGATGCGGACGCACTGGTAATCGAAGCCACCTACCTGGAAGAAGAAGCCGAAATGGCGCGCGACTTCGCCCACCTGACCGCCCACAAGGCTGCCCAACTGGCGCAACAGGCTGGGGTGAAACACTTAATCCTGACACATCTCTCCCGCCGTTACCGCGAGCGGGATGTGGTTGCGGAGGCACGTGGTGTATTTGCGGAAGCGATCGTTGCGCGTGACTTCGATGCCTTCCAGATCAAGCGTGGCGAGCTGCTGCGCACCAACCTTCCCGCAGAAGAATAGATAACGTAAATTCGGGATAAAAGGATTTTGGGTTTATTTTGGGCGGCGGAGCCGCTCAAAATAAACCCAAAACACCTCTTTTTTCCTTACCCCGAACTGACGTAAGATATTTCTCTATACAGTAGTACCTGTAAAGTTGAAGCGGTTGATTTTCAGTGCCGGCACATGGCAAGCCTGTCGGCTGTACTCCTCTGTAATCAAGCGAGTATCACTACCCAGGGCTTCTAAATCCGCCAACGCCTGGACATAGGACTGCGTAAAGCGCAGGTTCTTCACCGGATAGGTCAGCTCACCATTCTCGATCATAAAAACACCATCTCGGGTCATGCCAGTAATGACGCAGTCGCGCGGGTGCACCAGCCGGGTATACCAGAAGCGAGTAATGTACAGCCCGCGCTTGGTGGAGGCAATTAGCTCTGTGGTGCTTTTTTCTCCAGAGGCCACGAACAGGTTGGTAGCCATGGGACCCAACGTGCGCATATTGGGAGCCCCGGCGTGCCCGGTGCTGCTGGCACCGGCTTTACGTGCCGTGGTTCGGTCGTATACCGGGCCGATAACAACGCCATCGCGGACAATCTCGACGCGCTGCTTGGGGACGCCCTCATAATCGAAGGGCATCGGCTGGCCGCGTAGATCACAGCCATCGTCCCAAATCTGAACCAGGGGATGCATAGCCAGTTTACCCAGGCGGTCGTTCATCCAGGAGCGCCCTTCCAGAACCATCTGGGCACCCATCCCGTGGTAACTGAGCATCGAGATCAAGTCCTCGGTCACATAGGGATCGAAGACCACGGCATACTCGCCCGGCTCGATTTGACGGGGCTGCTTGCCGTTTTCTGCTTTGCGGATAGCCTCGCGCCCCAGGCTCTCGGTCGGAATTTCGGCGGCACGCCAGTCGGCGGCCTGGGCGCGCCCGGACGAGTCGGCACCCATCACCGTGACTTGAAAATCGGCATGCGTGCCAGGAAAGTAGGCAAACAGCCCTTGGGAATTGGCGACAGCCACCTGGCGGTAACCGGTTGAGAACGCCCCGGAGGCATTTAAGCTCTTTTCCATGGCCAGC
>JAGDMX010000057.1 GCA_017860725.1 Chloroflexota bacterium
TTGACCAGATCGGTGATATCGTGAATATCTGCGTTGCCGTGGGTGGATAGCGTGATTATTTTTGTGATTACAGGCATCCTTTTTTCCTTTTTAAACTACATCCAATCGACTAGTCAACATTTTGCGCCAATTCCGAGCCGTTACTACTTCTTCCTTCCAACCCGATTGCCATAAGGCGTTATTCAACTATCATTTACCCAGTTCCTAAGATAACACGATATGCCTATTTACACTCAATAAATATTCGGGTTAAAATCAAGCGCAACAATGAGTGCTTCGTGTTTGTTATACTTTAAGGAAACATTTAAAATCACAGATCCCCATGCTCGATATCTCCCTAACTGCCCAAACCCTATTCGGATTGAAGCTCACTCCCGTCCAGCTCACCGCGATGCAGCGCTATGAAGGTGAGTTGATCGAGTGGAACAGCCGCTTTAACCTGACTGCCATTCGCAGCCCGGATGAGATTTGCGCCAAACATTTTCTGGACTCGCTGAGCTGTATGCTGGTGATGCGTGACACGCCGATGGAGCGCGTGATCGATGTTGGGACGGGAGCGGGTTTCCCGGGATTGGTACTCAAGATTATCAACCCCGGTACACGGCTGACACTGGTCGAGTCGGTTGGCAAAAAGGCAGATTTTTGCCGGCATGTGGTGAACACCTTGGGGCTGGAGGGCGTTGAAGTCCTTACTGAGCGGGCAGAGTTGGTGGGGCATATGCCGGCGCACCGACAGAAGTACAATTGGGCGCTGGCGCGGGCTGTAGCCGTTTTGCCTGTTCTGGCCGAATACCTGCTACCCCTGGTCAAAGTAGGCGGCGCGATGCTGGCGATGAAGGGGGCGAGCGCCCATGCCGAAGCACAATCGGCGGAGAATGCTGTGCGGATGCTCGGTGGGCGCCTGCAAAAAATAACGCCGGTAGCCCTGCCAGGAGTGGCGGAGGAGCACCACCTGGTGATCATTGCTAAGATATCCGCGACCCCTGCCGGCTACCCCCGGCGAGTGGGTTTGCCGGTGAAAAAACCACTGTAGATTACAACGGAGAAAAGAACTGAGACCGAGGATACCAGGAAAGCCCTGATGTCCTAACAGATTCGATTTATGAAAGGATCCGTCCTCCCTGAATATTCCAGGTAACGGCCTTGTCGACGAAACCTTGGGGGAATAAGTCCAGATCGGTGGTAGTAAGCAGGATTTGTTCGCTTTCCAGCAACCGACCCAGCAAATCGAGACGCCTTTCTGGGTCCAGCTCTGCCAGTACCTCGTCCAGCAACAGGACAGGCCACTGAGCGGTTTTTTCTTTAATCCAGGCAACTTCTGCCAGCTTTAGTGATAATACGGCCGTGCGCGCCTGGCCACGCGAGCCATAGATACCCAGGTCAATACGGTTGCTGAGAAGGCGCAGCTCGTCCCGATGGGGACCGGTGGTGGTTACTCCACGCGCAATTTCTTCAGGGCGCGCTTTTTGCAAACATTCTAGAAAACCTCGCTGGATTTTCTCCAACGGCAAGCCTGTGCGATCAACGGGATCTTTCAGAGGCATGCTAAGCTGCTGAGGGCGTTCAGGTAGAGGGTCGAAGGCCGGCTGGTAATCCAGGCGCAGCACTTCTTGATTGCGGGTTAATTCACGATGCAATCGTGATGCCAGCCGTTCTAGCTCGTGGATCGCCTGGATCCGAGCCTGGATAATTTGGGCGCCGTAGTTTGCCAGTTGCCCATCCCAATATTCCAATTGGGCTGATGCCATCTGGGTATCGCCGCCTCGATCGGCCAGTAGTTTTAGCAGCGCATTGCGCTGGGTTAGTATGCGGTGGTATTCGGCCAGCACAGCCGCGTAATGCGGGTGGGTTTGGCTGAGTGCTAGATTCAGATAGCGGCGGCGTTCCTCTGGTGGGCCTTCGACAATGCTGACCATCTGTGGCAGGAATAAAACTGCGTTAAATGCCCCGATGGCTTCACCAATCTTACGCTTGACTCCATCCAGTAATACTTCCTTACGCAAGCGTGGAGTGCTGTCAAAGCCGTTGGCTTCCTGAATTAGTCGCACCTCCAGGCGATGATTACCGGCCGCCAGTGCAACCGGTGCAGACGGTGTACCTTTGTCCCGGTGAAAGTCCGCCAGTATGCGCCCGACTGCCAGCGGCTCGCGCCCGGCAGTCAAATTGATCAGTTGGCGCTCGTGACTGGCATGGAAGGAAGTGAAGGTAGCCAGGTAATACACTGCCTCCAGGATACTGGTTTTGCCCTGGGCGTTTCCGCCAACCAGCAGCACTGGTCCGCCTGGGACATCCACGTCCAGGCGGGAGTAATTGCGAAAATCAGTGAGAGATAGGCGCAGCAGTTTCACAGAGCAAGTAAATGCCACGGAAGGCTACCACCGTGGCATCAGAGCGTTAATGGAGCCGGGCAAAACCGGCTATTCAGAGACCGCCGCCTGGGAGGTCTGCCCTTCGTGCTTCCACACTTTTTCAGCACGGTCAATAAATAATACACCATCCAGGTGGTCCATTTCGTGCTGAAAGATGCGCGCCAGCCAGCCCTCAGCTTTGATTTTTATCGGCTGTCCGCGGCGGTTCAAGCCTTTCACGGTTACTCCCAGCGGTCGTTCAACGTCCCCTGCAAAACCCGGGATCGACAGGCATCCTTCTGTGCCAACCTCGGAGTCTGAAGAAAAGCGTGTGATTTCCGGATTGATCAAGGTATACAACTTGGGTGGAATATTCTCATCTTCATCATCACCGTATTCGACGACAATCAAGCGCAAGGGAGCATCAACCTGTGGAGCAGCAAGCCCGACCCCAGGTGCTTCTCGCATCGTCTCGATCATATCATCGATTAACGTCTGCAATTCCGGTCCAAAATCCGTCACCTTGCGCGCTTTACGGCGCAGCACTGGAGCGGGAAGGGTAACAATCTCACGAAGAGCCATACATACCTCAGGACATTTTGAGTAATTCGAAGAGTAATTTTACCTGAAATTTACCCATTCTCGGCTAACTCTCAGGATTTTCAAATTCACTTTCAATGTCCGAATTTGTAATGAACCATTGGGCGAGCTGCTGGCGCTGGCGTCTGCCATCGGCCTCGCGTTTACGTTGATTCAATGCTTCCTGGTAGTTGGCGATATCTTGATGAACACGACCGGGGTTCTTGACATCATTAAAAGTGAATTGGCGATCACCAACATTAATTGCCACAGTGCCGAAATCTAAGATGATCCGAACAAGATTGCCGCGTTCATGTTCGATACTCAAGATATTCTCCAGCTTAGCTGAGTTGACAATTTCCTCACCCAAGGGCTTGCGCTCGAGTTCGTTAATGTACTCGGGCGAAAGCTGGTAAAGGTCGTTAGCCCAATCCAGGTAGTTATAGGTCATCCAGCCAATCACCACCAGGAATAAGCTCGATATGCACAGACCGCCTCCCAAAGCGACATTATCCAGAGAGCCTTCCAATCCGAGACCGACGACCAATGCTGCCAAAACGAGGAGGAGGACCAGCGGTAATATATTTTTGCGGATCAATACAAACCAGTGTTTGCGGTAGGTGATAACCCCCTCATACTCATACCGCAATCTTAAAAAAGTCCGTAGCGCTCCCGTGAGGTAGCCCGGTTTCTTACTCTTCTTTTTGGCTGGTCCTTTAACCAGGTGAACTTCCTGCTCCTGCGGATTTTGATGCAGTTGGTAAGCTTGTTTTAATTCATCTTCGATAGCCTGTTTATCCTCTTCAAGGGTAACCACTTTGGCTCTTTCCTTCAAGCCATCTACATAGGCAGCGATTAATGCTGGCCGGTCAACCCGGCTCATCGAAATCTTCCCGGTAAAGGTATTGACTTGGATAGTGCCATAATCCAGGATGCGTCCCCAAAATGGCCGGGTGATATTATTGGATTGTGTTTTATCCAGGCGCGCTTCTCGACGACTCTCGTATAAGGCAATCACCTTCTCGAGCCATAAAACCCGCCAGTTAGTCACGACAAAATAATCGTTTTCCCAGTTTGCCCAATTCCACCATCCCCACAGCAAGGCGGCAAATAATCCGAACATCCCACCCACAAACATGAGCCATGACCATGAATCTCCTAGCTGCAATATCGGGGCTGCCATTGCCAGGAAAGATAGTAATCCCAACAAGGAGGGGAAGAAGAGGCTGAGTAACATGAAAATAATATGCTTACGGCTGATCAGGAAAACCGTCTCTCGATCTTTCAACCAGGAAAAGTCTCGTTTTACAGCGAGAGCTCGGCTGCGCGCGGTTTCTTGCAAGATGGTCTTTGTCTTTGGGTAATCTTTCAGTAATTTTTGGAAATCCACTTTGCTCATCCAAAGCAGAGTCGCGTCTTCGATAACCTTGACCGTCTCATTGCGAGAGCTCCCGGATAAAAGGCCAGCATCGCCAAAAAAATCGCCGGAAGCCAGGACGTACAATTCGCGGTCTTGTTTTTTGACCAGGCGTGAGACGCTGACCTTGCCCTGGTAAACGATATAGAAATTCTTGGCCGGTTTGCCTTGTCGGTAGATCACTTTATCTTTTCGGCGGTACATAGGCTGGAATCTTGCAGCAACTTCTTTGAGCTGCTCTTCATCCAACCCCATGAAGGGATACTCGCGTGCCAGTAAATTAACAACCTGGACTTGGTATATCTCCATGTCATGATTTTAGCATGATCTGTCCCTACGTAAATTGCTGGAAATAGAGTGTTTATCGATTGCATTCGAGAAAGCTAAGTCCATGGTCATGACTAGGTGTAACAAGCCGGAACCCATGATAAAATATCCGTCGTTTTGGTCACTTTTGTTATTGGAGGCGCGTAATGCCGATACATTTTGGTACCGATGGATGGCGGGCGGTCATCTCGGATACCTTTACGTTTCACAATCTCCGTCTGGTGGCGCAAGCCATTGCGGATGCGGTACGATCAGATGCCTGGGGGAACGGGTGGGTGAATACCACGGTAAATTCTCAGAAAATGATCGTTGGTTTCGATACTCGTTTTCTTTCAGATCGCTATGCTACCGAGGTAGCCCGTGTGCTGGCAGGGAACGGTTACTCAGTCCTCCTGGCACAATCGGATGCACCTACCCCGGCGATATCGTATGCTGTACGTCACCGTGGGGCAATTGGCGGTGTCATGATTACCGCTTCGCACAATGCGCCGCGCTACAACGGTGTAAAGCTCAAGGCGCCTTATGGGGGTTCGGCCACTCAGGAGCAGTGCCGTCGGGTTGAAGTGTATCTTAATGACAACGAGGAACGGGGGCGAGGCCCGAACTTGATGGATTATGACCAGGCAAAAGCAATGGGTTTGATCCAGCGCTTTAATCCCATCCCGGAATATTACGATCACCTGCGCAAGCTGATTAACTTCGATGTGATTGCTGATAATCCTCAGCGGGTAGTAGTAGATTCTATGTATGGCTCAGGACGGGGAGTCATTAAAGGCATTCTTCAAGGGACCGGCTGTGAAGTCCAGGAAATTCGGGGCGAGATGAATCCCGGGTTTGGTGGCGTTCACCCTGAGCCGATTGCCAAGTACCTGGGTGCCCTGGCTGGGGCAGTTAGCACGCATATGGGAAACTTTGGCCTGGCGACAGATGGTGATGCTGACCGCACGGGAGCCATGGATGAACGCGGCGGCTTTGTCGATCCCCATAAGATCATGGCGCTGGCCTTAAAATATCTGGTCGATGTGCGTGGCTGGCGAGGTCCGGTGGTTCGTACGGTATCTACGACGCGCATGATTGACCGTATCGCCAACCAATACGGCGTGGATGTCTATGAAACTCCCGTCGGTTTCAACCATATAGCCGAGTACATGCTGCGTGAGGAATTCTTAATTGGGGGGGAAGAATCGGGTGGGATCTCTTTCAGAGGCCATATCCCTGAGGGGGACGGTATCTTGATGGGGCTTTTGTTGGTGGAGGTTGTTTCCAACTCTGGGGCTACACTTTACGAGCTGGTAGAGGATTTGCTCAAGCAGTATGGCCCAGCCCATTATCAGCGCAAGGATTTGAGGTTGAATTCACCGGTGGCGAAATCACGCATGACCCAGCTCCTGCTAGAAAATACGCCTGATAGCATTGGGGGCGAGACGGTAAAGGAAGTTACTACGATCGACGGGGTGAAATATATCATGGCCGATGATTCCTGGCTGTTGATCCGCCCATCCGGTACCGAGCCTGTATTACGCGTCTACGCGGAAGGGCGCAGCGCGGAGATGGTCCAGGCATTGCTAAGCTATGGGGAGCAGGTAGCCGCCAGGGCGACCTAATCGATAAATTCCAGGTTGGCCAAAGGGAAAATGGACTCGCTGCCATTTTCCAGCAGTATCGTAGCGCTCAATCCTAGAATGCCATTCGAGAATTTTCTGGTACCTGGTATATCAACCAGAGTACCGCGCATACCAAAAACCGGCGGACTTATAACTCGCACGCTCTGACCCGGCTGGATTACACCAAGCTGGTTGGTCGCAAGCGGCGCTTCTTCTGGTTCCAGAGGGATGACTGCCTCCGGGCGCTTGCCACTGTACCAATCCCATGGTCTGGCATTCAAGCCCATCACTTTTCCGGAGTGCATGGCTAAAATCTGGTATGCCTGTGGTGACAATGGATATTGCCCAAATCCTTCCAGAACGAGAACCGGAAAAGGTGCCCGGGCAGCCGACTCATACAGGTTTGCAGCCAAACCGGATATCACCAGTCCGCCTACGCCAATCTCCTGAGCCAATTTCAGCTTCTCCGGGAGGTCGCAGATTCCACCCACCACGATCATGCCCTTCAAGGGAGAGTCTGTAGTGTTTATTTTCAGCTCCGAGTCTTCTCTACTGTCGAGAAGGAGATACTTGCCAAAGTATGTCCGGCCGTTCCCCCACACTCCCTGAATCAGAGCGCCGGTCATCTCGATCATAATCCCCTGGTCTGCAATTAGATCGACTACTACTCCCGGCAACTCGGTCTTTATATCCTGCGGTTGGCCTGCTATCTGCAGGGTCAGCTTCCCATTGGCTATCCGGACGATTTTACCTGCACTCGGTGCTCTTACAACCCGTTGAGCATAACCTACCGGACCTGCCAGGATATCTTGCCCGGTTACGCTGTCGCCGACCCTAAACTGGAAATAATCATCGATCTCCTCCGCCGGTAAGCCAAGACTTCGAGATATATCCAGAGTGATATGGCGTGGTCTCACCGGTGCCTGTGCCACGACATCTCCGGGTTCTACCCATTGACCTTTACGCACCAAAATCTTTCCTGGCACGGGTAAAGGAATCTCCCGATGCAGCCGGATTAGAGAGGAGCAGGTTCTCTTAGGCAAAGGCATTGATTTTCCTTTTTAACTATATGGCTAGTTTGTTGAGCCAGCCTGCATAAAGGTCGCTGCGCTGGGATATCTCTCGGGGCCGGTAGAGTGGGCGGCCGCGCGCATCGAAAATCACACCGAATGAGCTACCAGTGACACGCAAGCTGCCACCGCGGCCCGGGCTGCCCATGCCGATATCAAACTGCTGCAAGGGACTAAGCTGCAGCCTGGCACTCTGCCCAGGTTTGATAGGCCATACCTGTAATTCACCCTGGCGTACTTCCAGGCTGGCTTCCTGGCCATCGTCAAAATTGATTTTCACGCGCATCACAGGTGTGCCAGGCCGAGCGTTACCGACTGCGGTGATGACCGTTCCCAGGTGTAAAAAAGCCTCTGAGCTAAGTAGTTGAACAACCTGGCCTGGTAAGCGGGTGGCGGCTGCACCAATCGCGGGAGCAATCAAGTTCTGATCTAATACCAGGGTTGTGATGCCGGTAGGTTGCAGTCCATCCAGCAACATCAAGATGCAATCCGACAGGTTGGGCGCCTTGGCCAGAACAGAACCACTGGCAAATATGGGTTCAACTGCCGGGAGCAGGCCGGGGCTATTCAGAATAGCTTTCGATGAAAAACCGCCTATGGACTGCTGAATGCCATTGCGCATCATAAAGCGCGCTAATGCCTGCTCTACTGCCAGTGCCTCGCTGGTAATAGGCAGGCTATCCGGGTAGAGTGATTTATGGAGCAAATATTCCTGTGTAAAGGAAATCGGTATATCCGTATACAGCCAGTCAGAAATATTCTTAAGCGAAATACTATCGAGATATTTAGATAGGTGATTTCCCATACCGAACTCAGGATAGATCTGCAGCGCCAGATCGCCAGAGAAGGCTGCCGCTAAGGTCAATCCTGAAGCACCTAAGTCGATTCCCATTACACCATTTCGCCCAGGATGGACCTGGCTTAGGAAGCGCATCAACCGTCCAAAAGCGTAACCACTTGGGGTTAGCTCGCCTTGTGATAATTCTTCCAATCTGGCAAGCCAGGGGATAAGCTGCTTACAGCGTTGGGTGTATAACTTGGCAAGCTGGTGCATGGCCGGTTCAATGCGCTCCACGTCCGCTTGCGGGCGCAGGTTTGCGGCAAATACCAGCCGGGTGAGTCTTCCTAAGCTGGACTCAACCTGCGGTTGGAGGGTTTGATTGCCCGCAAACAAGATCGGTGGTCGAGAAACTTCCGGAATAAGGGAGCACGCCAAGGAAAGAATGTCGATCAGCTCGAGAAGCGATCGCGTTGCCCCGCCATCAGTACCGCCGGAAACCAGAATCAGGTCTGGGCGCAGTTTCAGGATGACATCGACCTGCTCTTCAGGCTTGCGGGAGTCATCCAAACTAAGAGTTTCCAACTGTTGATAGTGGATGCTGCGCGCCAGCCGCTTGGTGCTTTCTAGAGAGCAGTCGGGGCTCAAGCCTACTGCTAAAATCTTGAGCGGTGGTGCCATGGAATAGGTAGCGGATAAGTGGTTGACGCCTGTATCGGATTGGCTGGCTGGGAGCAGTAACCGGCCATCCTGATCCACGAACTGCCTGCCGGTGGCGGCTGAGAGTTCATCCAGCGCCCATCGGATACCGCGCCGGATTTCTCGAATTGGGGGAAAGGCAGTCGTCGGAGCAGCCCCGCTGGCCAGGTATTGAAACTGGTCCTCGACGACATCGAATAACGCCGCACGGGTCATGCTTGAGCCAATATCCAGAGCCAGGAGTGATTCGGCCGGTAGATAGATGTTATCCATGCCAGTCACTTAACCGCTTATCAGGGATTGAACAAATTGGCTCAAGAAATTAAGGCGCTCAACCAGCGCAGCTGTAGCAGCCATAAAAACCCCAGCCAGGAGAGCCCCCAATGTGATGGCAATAAAGATTTTACCGATCCTGGCAATATCTTCGATCCAGCCTGCTCTGGCAGGAGGCTGGTTGAATTTTTGCCTGGCACTAAAGTGAAAATAGACCAGGCTGGTCAATGTCCCAATGAGAATTATTCCCTGGTTAATCGTGGTTATCCAGGAAGACTCCCCGCTGGTTTGAGCTGCTTGTAAATCAAAGGAGTTGATCGCGGTCAAGGTCTGGGGGACGATTGTCCCGATAATTGCTCCACCAATTGCGACTGCCGCACCGACGCCGACCATGTATGCCAGCGCAGGGCTTCCAGCGGTAGACAGACGGGGGAACACTTTGAAGATGAGCAATATGCTCAAAATCAGGGGTACCAGGGCCAGCAAGGTGTTCTTGAGATTGCCAGACCAGATTGGTTGCAGAACCTGCGGCCAAATCACGTTGAACCACAAGATCGCGGTCACATAAGCTGCTGTTGCACCGATGAATATATGAATCGCCAACCGAAACAAGGCGTTATCATGCAGCCAATAACTGAATACACAAAGAGTCAGTAGTAGCCCAATGATCATGCCAACCTGGTCGGAGATATTCAATGTAGTCCAACTCACGGCTTCATCCCCCCAGATCTGGGTTCACTGTCTTCTTCGTTCATCCTGC
>JAGDMX010000058.1 GCA_017860725.1 Chloroflexota bacterium
CGGCGCGAGCATAGCACTTTACGAGCGCCTGATGCTCGCTGGAGCGCCCGGCAAATAAGCTTTCCAGAAAAGCAACCGATGTTTCGGGGCGGTGTGGCCGTGGTGTGGAGGAACGGGTGTGAGGAGGTACCGGGGAGGGGGTAGCGCGAATGCGCTCCGCCAGTGCGGCCGTATCCGGCTCTGGCTCGACGCCTAATTCCGCCTTTAATGTTGCGTGACAGACCTCATAGGTCTCCAGTGCTTGCCCGCGTTCGCCGGCGGCGAAATGAGCACGCATCTTGCGGCGATAGGCAACTTCATTCAGCACATCCAAGGAAATCCAGTGTGAGGCAGTCTCTGCCGCGCCGGCAAACTCACCACTCGCAAACTGGATTTCGGAGAGCCGGTCCAGGATCAGACCCAGGCGGCGACGCCAGACTTCGCGCTGGAGGGCCGCCCAATCGTCGAACCCGGGGGCATCGCCCAGTGAAAATCCAACGAGAAAATCGCCGTGATGGCGGTTTGCGGCCAACTGGAGGATGGGCAAGCCGGCAGTGCCCTCCGGCAGCACCCGGCTCGCCCGGTCAGCGCGCGCTAGCGTGTAGGCCTGCTCTACCGCACGTAGGTCAAGGTCGATTTTGGCGTCTGGATTCAGCCCCAGTGCATTGTGTGTGATGTGGAGATAGGATGTTTGGACCTGACCACTTGCCCGGCGCAGGGCCGTTTGCAGGTGGCCGAGGGTGTTGCGCAGGCTGGCGTAGCTGCGCTCGGGGTTTGATTCTGGCCACAGCAGGGTGGCCAGGTGCTCGCGGGGCTGTAAACCAGTCTCGGATGCCAGGTAGATCAACAGCGCCAAAGTCTTACGCGTGGAAAAGGTCACCAGGGTTTCACCCAGCCGCACTTCCGGGGCCCCGAGCGTGATGAGGCGCAATGGTTGCATCTGATCCGCGATCATATGCTCCTTGAGACGTTGTTGAGACTCTAGTTCATTATACTAAAAACAATACCAGGGTGAAGAATATTCTCAGGAGATAATTATGGGACGCCAAGGTGTAAGTCAGCGCAAGCCGCCTAAAGAAAAAGCCAGACCGTTGTCGAAAGGCAATGCCAGTGTTGGGGCACCTCCTGTTAGGCGAGCAGACGGTAATTCACCCGTTGAACACCTGGAAGCAAAAATTCTAATCGCGTATGAGCTTCACCAGCTTCCAATCGCAGCGATATCGAAAGATCCATCGCTCATGGAACAATTCTTTGCCAATGATAGCCTTGGTGGATAACCATGCAGAATCAATCCTCTTACCAGATACATACAAGGCTGTTATTCCTGCTTGCGATCCAAGGGTGTAAGACATTCCTCCGACCTGAGGTAAGATCCCAAGAATCGTTCAGCCTGGTTGGTTTTAGGAATTTTAACGAAAAAAAGAGGCCCGTGATGTCTGGAATTGTTTTGACATTCCCCATTCTGGCTGGCAAAGTGGAAGCCTGGCGGCGATTTTGCCAGGAGTTATCCGGTTCCCGGCGAAAGATGTACGAAGCCTCCCGCCATGGGATGGGTATCACACGCGAACGCCTGTCATTGGTGGAAACTGCTTATGGCTCGACGGCCGTAACCACTCTGGAAGCTCCTGATCTGGGGCAGGTATTGGGGCAAATCATCGCCTCGGACCTCCCGTTCGATATCTGGTATCGGGAGCGGTTGCAGGAGCTGCATGGCGTCAATCTGGCCGGCTATGAGCAATTCTTACAACCCACACCGCTCCCAAACAACCAGGAGTTGCTCTTTGAGTGGACATTGAATTCCAGCAACCCCAGGGAGAGCTGAATCTTCTTGTTGAACAGTCCTGCAAAGCGTTTCTGGAGCAAATCATCTTTTAGCGGAGCATATCGCTCCAGATGGAGGTCTCATGGATGGAAAACAGATGTTAGGGATTGTAGAGCGGTATATCCGAAAGAGTGGCGCCGAGTATACGGATCCTAAGGTTACGCGGATTGCCGACCGGCAGACGATGTATGTGGAGCAAATTGGCGAGGAGAGCGGGGGACGGTCAATTATGATGAGCGAGTACAAAGTAGATGGTGCAACATACTGGGCGGGATATAGTATGCGCAGCCAGACGGTTTACATAAGCCAGGCAGCCTGCTGAGCCTGTAAAACATCCTGGCCATCCAAGGCATCCATTTCCAGATGATGGTCGAGCTACATGATACTGAAACTACTCACCGGCTGGAGGTAAATGGCCGTCGTCGTATACGCCAGGAACCGCTGCGCGGTTGTTTGCGTTCAAGAACTATATTTCATAATTAGGATTAAATGACCAACTTAAAATTATTTACCCGGAGGGCAGGTATCTCAGCCATTTTCGTTCGGGCGGCGATCCTGGTGTTAATCATAGGTATGTTGCTATCCAGTTGCACCGGATTGAAATCTTCGTCTGCCACAGTATCTCAGGGGTCGGCTGGTGAAGCGCTGGTAAAACCAAGCAGCGCTAATAGCGCAGTTCTCACAGAATTGCACGGCACAGTGGAGGTTAATACGGGCAGTGGCGAATGGACTTTGGCTAAATCCGGCCAATCGCTCAAAAGCGGGCAACAGATCCGCACCGGCGCATTGTCGAACGGTACGCTGGTTTTTTACGATGGCAGCCGGTTGAATCTTGGATCCGAGGCTGAGATCTTTCTGGACGAACTGGACGCCCCCACTTCTGGCGCGCGCATCATCCAGTTGACCCAGGTTAGCGGCGAAAGCCAGCACGATGTAACCCTGTCGGATGACTCCGGTTCGCATTACGATGTCAGTACGCTTGCCGGTACCGGGAGCGCCACTGGCACCAAATTCACAGTGATGGTCTTCCCCGATCAGTTGAGCCAGTTTTGGGTTGATAGAGGCGCTGTCTCGGTTGCGAACGAAAACGTCACCGTCGTTGTCGAGGAGGGGCAGACCACCAGCGTCCTCGTCGGAGAGCCCCCCGTCGAGCCGGAGTCCCGCATCACAGGCGAAGGTCAGGTGATGCAGATTGCCACGGTTGATGCTAATCGTGTCACTCCTCCAGCCTCAGCACTAAACGGGCAAAAGGATCAAAACGGCAAGATTACCTTATGCCACGCCACGGGCAGCGCAACCAACCCCTATGTAGAGATCACTGTCTCGGTCGCAGGCGCCACGCACGGACATGCCAAACACCTCGGCGACATCATCCCGGCGCCGGCCGATGGATGCCCGTTGTCTACGCCCATCACATCATCTACACCCACCAGCTGGAACATTGCCGGTCAGAGGTTCCTTCCCGGGGTCAGCCTGGTTGTTTTCGGCAATCCGCAAGTAGGCGATTGGGTGAGATTCGAAGGCCGCCAGCTGGCGGATGGTTCCCGCTATGTTGATCGGATTGAATTATTGAGCCCTAGCTCTGCGAACCAATTTGCCTTCATCGGCAAGGTGGAGTCTATCGGCGATACAGCTTGGACCATTTCGAGCAGCGTAGTGCAGGTTAACGAGTTTACCGATATTGAAGCCGGTCTTAAAGTGGGCGATAATGTACAGGTCACAGGTGGAATCGCGGAAGATGGATTCCTCTCGGCGGAGCGCATCAGCCAGACGGAAGGTGCCGGTTCAAATTTCCGGTTTGCGGGAATTCTAACCGACTCTGGCAATGACGTCTGGGTTATCTCTGGAATCAAAGTCGCGGTCGACTCGAATACTACGCTGTATGGCGATTTCGTGGTAGGCAACCCTGTGGCGGTGGAAGGGGTGATTCAGGTAGACGGTACGTGGCTGGCAACGACGATTAATCTTGTCACACCTGAAGGGTATCACTTCGAGTTTATTGGCGAAGTGCAGAGCATCAGCCCGTGGACGGTTTCCGGCGTTAGTTTTGACACGGCAGACTGGACCGAAATCGACGCTGACATCCAGGTTGGCAATAAGGTACGCGTGTCTGGCATAGTCGACGCTGATGGCATCTGGGTCGCCGAAAGTATCGAACTGTTTGACACAGAACATGCAACCAGCTTCGCCTTCTTCGGACAGGTGCTCACCCTCGACCCCTGGAATGTCGGTGGTATTTCCCTGACGGTTGACGAGCGTACTACGATTCAGGACGGCATTGTACTCGGCGAAATGGTCAAGGTTACCGGCTGGATTCTGGAGGACGGTACCTGGCTGGCGACAGACATCAAACACACCGGTCTGCATATCGGTCAGGGATGTTTCATGATTTATAGTGTCGTGCAGAACATCACCGGAGATCAAATCCTTTTGACAAATGGGCAGACGATCGTGCGGTCGGGAGACATCATCGTGACAGGCGATCTCAGGGAAGGCAGCGTGGTGATCTACCAATACTGCGTAGATGACCAGGGTCAGGGCAAGATCACGCGCGTCACCGTGGTGAACCAGTTGGAAGAACTCCCACTCGCGAAGGCTGTCATTTGCCATATCCCGCCTGGTAACCCGAAGAACCAGTATACCATCGAGGTTGGTCAATCGGCAGTGGCGGCGCATCTGGCACATGGCGATACCCTGGGGCCTTGTCCCTTTGAAAAACTCGACAAGAAGCCCAAAAAGAACAATTAAGCATCACTCAGAACGGCGTTTTGTGACACTTATGAGACTCTAACTCACTATACTGTTATTAATTGATACCAGACCGTTAGGTCAACTGCCACTCGGTCACCCGATTAAGTGGCTTCCAATAGATCATTAGGTCAATCAAAAGGAGAAATCTCATGTTGTGGGCAATAATCTTGATCCTCGTAGTACTGTGGCTGCTTGGCTTTTTCGGTCGGAATATTAGTTCAAGCTTCCCAAAGACCGGGAATTGGATTCACATCCTGATCGTCATTGCCTTGATCCTCCTCATATTAAACCTCCTTGGTGTGATTTAGGCTTCAGGCGGTTTGATGATTGGATCGGTTCTGTTTAAGCTGATTTAGACTTCAGCTTGCTAGACCCGAAAGGATTTGCCAATTCAGAGCAGATTAAGGCAAACATGAATCAGTGATTTTTGTAATGGAGTAAGGAGAAAGGTTATGAACCTGATAAATTTCATTGTATGGCTCACTGCTGGGGCTGTGATCGGCTGGGTTGCCAGCCGGATGGTTACAGGAGAACACAGGCGGACCCATAAACCATTGCCTGTCGAGGATCGCAGTTCTGAGAAAAGCCAAGCCTAATGCAGTAGATCATTCGGCGCAGACAAAACAATCGGAGGATTATGATGGGAATACTTTCTTGGATTATCGTTGGCTTGATCGCCGGATTTTTGGCGGGACAGGTCATGCGCGGGGGCGGCTACGGTGTAATTGGTGACATTATCATCGGCGTGCTTGGCGGTTTGTTGGGGGGTTGGATTGCTTTCTACTTCTTCGATATCGGTGACACGATGTCGGGGATTAATTTTGTGTCGATCCTGACTGCGTTCGCCGGTGCGATACTATTGATCCTCATATTGCGCATGATAGGCGGTAGAGGACGTCTCAGAAGGAATGACTAAGGTCAGGAATGCCTCTGCAGGGTCACCGGTGGATGATGACAGCGTGTCCCACGGGGAAAGTGACTTCAACACGGTTTGAAAACCGGCTCACTACGCTGCCCAGGGCGCCGGTGTAAACAAACGGGGCAGCTTATGCAAAGGATCTGGAGGATATCGCAGCATGAACCAGGATATTTTCGAAGGAAAGTGGAAGGAAATGAAGGGTCAGGTCAAAGAGTGGTGGGGCAAAATCACCGATGATGAACTGGAGCAGGCAAACGGCAATGCCGAACAGATCGTCGGCTTGCTCCAACAGAAGTATGGCTACACCCGCGAGGCCGCCGAAGAGGAATTCAACCGGAGGATCAAGGAAGTGAAAGGGGTAGTTGAGAAAGTCTGAGAGCCCTGACGGCCGTGCCCTGGCCGATACTGGCCTCTTCTCCCTGGAGAAGAGGCTCAGCAGCAGGCATTCAGCATACACGGCCCCGTATATCTCAAACACACACGAAGAGTAAGGTAAGCATGGCCATCAATCCACCTTCGCAACTGAATGACTGGACATTCCGGCGGGTCGTTTGGGCGACTCTCGTCCTGGCTTTAGTCGCCCTTAGCTTCTGGCTCCTTTACCGGTTCTACCAGGTCGTTTTCATCCTGTTCATTGCCATCGTGATGGGCACAGTCATCAGGCCAGCCGTAGTCTGGTTGAACCGGCGAGGGCTCTCCAGGGTAGCGGGGGTCATTCTGGTTTATCTCCTGGTGCTCGCCCTGCTCGTCGGCTTCGCCCTCTTGTTATTCCCGCCGATTGTTAAGCAAGGTACAACGATTGCTGCTGAAGTGCCGGGTTACTACCAAAGCCTGAGCGAATGGATGGTTAATTCTCCCAGTCAATGGATTCTGCGCTTAAGTGAGTACCTGCCCGCGACACTGCCGAGCCTGGAGCCGGTATCACAAACGGGAGAGCAGATGTTGGCCTCTGCAGGGCAAGGGTTGGGTTATGTGGCATTGGCGGCTAAAGTCATCTTTATGGCGACGACGATTCTGCTATTGGCCTTCCACTGGACGCTCGACGGGCCGCGCATCATTCAGTCAGCACTGCTGCTGATTCCGTCGGGCCAGCGCGAGAGCATCCGGGATTTGGTTTCAGCCATGGAAACCAAGGTGGGTTTCTTCATTGCCGGACAAGGTGTTCTATGCCTGGTCATCGGCAGCATGGCGCTGGTTGCCTATCTGCTCATCGGTTTGCCCAATGCCCTGGTGCTGGCGCTCGTGGCGGGTGTGATGGAGGCGATACCGATGGTTGGGCCGCTGCTAGGTGCCATTCCCGCCTCAATAATTGCCTTATCCATAGCGCCATCCAAGTTGATCTGGGTGATCGTCGCCACGCTTATAATCCAGCAGATAGAAAACACTTTGCTGGTGCCGCGCGTCATGCGGAAAGCGGTGGGGGTCAATCCGTTCGTCTCCCTGCTGGCGATATTTTCCTTAAGCTCTTTTTTCGGCATTGCCGGCGCGCTCATGGCAATTCCTATAGCGGCCATTATTCAACTCTTACTCGACCGCTTCGTCTTTAATCCAGGCACGATGGAGTCGGAGGTCACGCCCGGGCGCGACTATGCCAGCCGGCTGCGCTATGAAGCGCAAGACCTGGCACAAGACCTGCGTAAGCAGGCGCGGCTCAAGAAAGGGGGTTCGGACCTGAGGATCAAGCAGATTGATAAGGTGATGGATGAGATAGAAACCATTACAACCGACCTGGATTCTCTGCTGGCCCAGGTCAATCCTCCCGGTGCACCATGACGAAGAAACTTATAGTGATCGGTACGGCGATTATGACCACGACGCTGGCGCTGGTGGTGCTGTGGCAGTTCCGCCTTGTCGTCGTTTATGTGTTGATCTCGCTTGCGCTTGCGGCAGCGCTTCGCCCGTTGGCAAACCGCCTGATCGGAAGAAGCCTGGTGGTGCGCATGGCCTGGATTCTTCTGTACCTAGTCGTGCTGGTAAGTTTCGGCTTTTTACTCTTCCTGACCACTAAGACCTCGATCAATGAGATTCAACAATTGGCCGGTACTTTGTCGGCGCACGATAAGTGGTCGCTGCCGGTATGGTTGGAGGGCAGCCCGATTCAGCAGGTACTGGCTACACGGCTACCACCACCGAGCAAGCTCGTTGAAGCGGTTACCGGCGACCGAGGGCAGCTCGTGCTGCCGGCTCTTGTCGGCGTCACTCAGGGCATCGGCGCCATCTTGAGCGGGGTAGCCGTCGTCCTGTTCTTGAGCCTCTACTGGAGCATCAATCAAATTCATTTTGAACGCCTCTGGCTATCGTTGCTTCCCTCTGGCCAGCGTAAACGGGCACGCGGTGTTTGGCGAACGGTCGAGCCCGACATCGGCACTTACATACGCGGCGAGGTAATCCAAAGTCTCCTGGCGGGGCTGCTGTTAGGCCTGGGTTACTGGCTGCTCGGATCCCCATACCCGGCGCTCCTGGCGCTGATTGGGGCTCTGGTTAGCCTGGTGCCTATGGTTGGGATCGTCATGGCGGTCATTTCAGCGCTTTTGGTGGGACTGCTAACCAGTGTGCAGCTGAGCCTGTTTACGGCTCTCTATACGCTCATCGTCTTAACTGCCTTAGGAATATGGGTCAAGCCACGACTTTTCAACCGCAGATGGGATAATCCCATTCTTACTGTTGTTCTGGTTATTGCCCTGGCAAGCGCTTTTGGCCTTGTCGGTATCATCATAGCCCCACTTTTATCAGTTGTATGCCAAATCCTTTGGAGCCGCCTGGTCAGTCGCCGCTCTGTTTCCGGGGCTGCAGCCCAGGTTTCAGACCTTAAAGAGCGGCAAGCACTTATATGGGACACTATAAAAGCGATGGATGAACCGCCTCCGGCATTGGTGACCAGCAGCATGGAGCGACTCACCCAGTTGATTGAGAAAGCCGAACCTGTTCTGCAAGCCGGTCTGCCGGTCGCCAACTTGGGGGATGAATCTCCCGGCCCATTCCACCCGTCCCAGCCGGTCATTGCTGAAGCTGGGTCACCTGGATCCACAAACTAACGTTACCAATGATGACACCCTTCTCACCGGAAAGATAGCCTTAGCGCATCTTAAAGAATTTCCGGATTTTTACACGCGTCTGCTTGTAATGGAAACACAAGCCGATGAATTTTGGGCTAAAAGCTAGAGCCGATTATCACAGCTAGGCGGCGTATTGTGACGCTTTTGAGACTCTGCGCCACTATACTGAGATTATCGGTAAATGTTTGCATACTTCCTGGCGGTAGAAATACTTATGTAAAAGCGAGTATGTAAGGGTGAGTCTGAAAAACTCAGACCGGAGAGAATTAGATGGAAAATATCATCCTATGGCTTATCGCCGGTGCTGTCACCGGCGGCTTGGCTACATTAATCACGCATCGCCGACATCCGATCCTGCTGCTCAATATCATTGTGGGAAGCGTTGGCGCTGTCGTAGCTGGATACTTGTTACCACGTGTGTTTCATATCAACACAGCTGGTTTCAGTTTGTTGGTATCGCTAGGGGGGGGAATCTTTCTACTGGTGGTAGTCAATTTCTTCATGAGAGAACACACCGTGAATAATGCTGTGATTGAAGGTCACTGGAACCAGGTGCGCGATAAAATCCACTCCCGGTGGACCAAAATCACCGAGGAAGATGCCGATCAGATCAACGGCAATCACGATCGGCTCATTAATTTGCTTGTAGAACGATATGGTATGGCCAAAAAAGAGGCTGAAGATCAATTACAAAGATATTTAAGGGCAGTAATTACCAGGGTTTCTTAGCCTTGGTTTATACAATATCGCGCGCAGGATGAAAATCCTTCGCATGATAACAATAGTTAACCGGATCAGAAAGAATTGGAGATTAGTATGGGAATACTTTCCTGGATTGTGGTTGGATTGATCGCCGGCTGGTTGGCCGGAAAGGTTATGAAAGGGGGAGGGTACGGACTTATTGGGGACATCGTGGTCGGTGTGTTAGGCGGAGTGTTGGGAGGGTTTATTGCATCCTATTTCTTCAACATGGGTGATCCGATGTCAGGGATCAACCTGCCGTCGATTCTGATCGCTTTCGGCGGGGCGGTGCTGTTGCTTGTGGTTGTACGCATGCTGACCGGTAGAAGGGTATTTTCACACTAAAGTCAATATAAGGCCTTCGTGGGACCGCTGCTACGGAAATGAAGCCGCGCGGCTCCACGGAGGCCAATTTTTTTATGGAGCATTTTCCGTAGTAATCATCAACAAACCAGGAAATCACTCTGGCGCCAATTTTGTCCTCAATCACTTCGGTCGGATAGCCAAACATGGGCCAATTAGACTTCTCCAGTTTCCAGAGAAAACTCGTTGATAGCTTGATTCTAGTGTGAACGGC
>JAGDMX010000059.1 GCA_017860725.1 Chloroflexota bacterium
AGCAGTGAATAAGCCAGGAAGCTGGCGTCGTTGTTGCGCAGGCGCGAGCCTTTAGATTTGAGCCGCAGGCGGACGGGATCCCATTCATCACTCTCGGCTTGCTGGAAGGTCAGCACGGTTTTGTGTCCCAGGAAGATTGAAACCTGTTCTTGTTGTAAGTGCCCTGCCTTGACATCTAGGGCATGGGTGATGATGAACAGGCGCGCCTGAAAATCACCATCATCTCCGCCGTAAGTCTCAATCTTGGGCCGCTGCGGGACGTGCAGCAGATCCTCCACCGCCAGCGGATGCAGATTGTACTTGGTCGCCAGGGCATGGATCGCCGCCATATCCGTCAACCCATCCACACTGATCCAGCGCACCACCGACCAATCCGGGCGATGGCGCGCAATAAACTCTTCCAGATTGTTGATCTCCTGGACCAGGATTTGATCGGGGCAGTAGTCGATACAGGTGATCGGCACACGACCGCTCCCACTGGGCAGGTTGGCCAGCTCGTGGTGCTCAATGCCCGGCGCAGCACCTGGGACTCTTTTGCTTTGACTGAAATGAGTACGCATGGCATATACCTCCTGTGACCGACAATTGGTACTGGTTTGTTAGACTGTGGACTTGTCATTTTTAGTTTACACCTTCTCAAGGAGACTGGGGTGTACAATCTCCCCTGGGTTGTGTGCGACGATAAAACCAAACCGGTTTTGTCGGATATCTGATATAATTATGAGAGACTTTGAGCCAGGCTCAAAGCTTATTACATCGCCGTATCCACAACGACAATTGAATGACCCAGGAGGGATCGATGAACTCTGTCCTTGAAGGCTTTCAAAAGCTGTTTGACAAGGCCAAGTCTGCCCCGGCGAAAGACCGTGCCTGCTTCAGCCTGTCCGACCCATCCGCCCCGACATTCACCAAAAACCAGCATTACCTGCAAATCCTGGTCAACGAGATGTACCTGGCCAAGGCGCGTCAGTGGTGGGTGGAATACGACCCGGTGGTGCTGGTGGTGCCCAGCTATATCTATGGCACACAAACTTCCGCCGTGCCGATGGTGGTCGGCCCAATGCTGTTCAAGCAGTACAGCAGCGACATTGGCGATGGCAGCATCATCCGCAACGCTCCAGTCACCGGTCTGCATCCCTACCGCGGCGGCAGTTTGACCCTGACCGTCATCTTCAACAAGGTGCAGCGCGTCAACAACAGCGATCGCATGCTGCAGGCGCTCGAGTCGATCACCAGCGTTGCCAGCCCAATCGCTCCAACCATCCCTTTCGCCACCTACTTGAAGATGGCGGGCAGCGTGATGGGCGGCTTGGAAATCCTGTTCGACCTGCCCGAGACCAAGCCGGTGATTGCCTACCGTGAGACGACCAACCCACAGATCGACCAGACGCTGAAACCCAGTTATCTGGTGCTGATCGACGCCCCGGGTATCACCAAAGAAGAGCAATCCAAGTTTAAGGTCGTGGATAGCCAGCTTCACTACCAGGATGAATCCAAAGGCCTGATCCCCTACCGCCAGAATGATTTCATTGTGCTGCAGATTGCCCAGGGCAGTCACCGCACCGATGAGAGCGTGCTGCCTTTCTATCCGATCTGGCTCGAGACGCAGCGCCTGGGATTGCAGTCCCGCAACGTAGACGCCCTTTGGCAGGAAGCGAAGACCCATTTCAATACCTTGAAGGTCGCCATGTACGAAAGCCCGGACCTGATCAAGTCGGATGTCAAGTTTTATTATGACCAGTACTTTCAAGAGCTGAAGGACATCCGCCAGGGAGCGGCTGCCGATGCCCAGCTGAAGGCCGGTGAGTTTGCTCTTGGTGATGATTACCAGGATATGCAATCCAAGGCAAAGAGCTTGGATGAGCTGGACGAGTTATAAACCTGGAGAGTCAGGCGGTATCCTGGATCTAGCCAGAAGGAAAGCCCAAATCCATGAGTGTTGCTGAAGAAATCATTATTGAGATTTCGCGCGATACCATCGAAGCCACCGCCAAAACTGGTCGAACGGGGTGGGGAGAGCCGGATTTCGACCCACTGCGCCTGGCGACTATCCAGGCTTTGGAAGAGCTGTTGCTGGAAGATATGATGGATGGTGGCGAAATCTCAGCCGGGACAGAGGTCAGCGCCATCCAGAGGAAGCATATTGTCAAAGCCAGCCACTTGAAGGTGCTTGGGCGGCAGCTCTATGCCGTGCTGTTCTCAAAACCCAAAGGGGGCAAGCCGGATATCGAGACCTTGCTCTTTGATAAGCTAAAGGAGGTCAAACCCGAGCGGCTACGGCTTCAGCTCACTTTCGATACGATCAATCCTCCGGATGCGGAATGGATCAACCTGCCCTGGGAATTCCTGTATTCCGAGAAGCGCTCGGAGTTCCTGTCGACCGATTTCAACCTGGTGCTCTCGCGTTATCTCAAATTGGATGAAGATCGGGAGGAATTCAAGCCCGGCGAAGAGGCTCTACGTCTGCTGGTGGTTGTCTCACGACCGGCCTTGGAAGCGCCGGTCATCTCCAAGGATGTGCTGGCCAAAATCAAGGAGCTGGAGACGGGTCCTGCGGGCACATCACCCGCGCCAAAAGCTAACCTCCAGGTGAGGGATTTGAAACAACCAGACCAACAAGCCCTGGAGAATGCGCTGCGCGATTTTAATCCCCACGTGCTGCATTTCATCGGGCATGGCAAATATGACCCGAAGGATAAGACCGGCTACCTGTTGTTGGTAAAAGAAGCGACCGGCGAAGGTGTGCCATTCAGCACCGACCAGCTGCTGAGCACTTTCAATGCCGCTCAGTGCTACCCCCGTCTGGTTTTCTTGCACATGTGCGAGGGCGGCATCTCCGAGAGGGACGCCACCACCCGGCAGGCCTTCAGCGGCTTTGCCCCGCGCCTGATTCACGCCAAAATCCCGACCGTGGTGGCAATGCAATACCCGATTAAGAATGAGCCGGCGCGCGATTTCAGCCTGGCGTTCTACCAGGTGTTGGCCTCCGGAGGCAAGGTAGACGAAGCCGTGCAGGAGGGGCGGCGCAGGATGGACTCCGAGCGCCGCTCGCTTGTGTTCGGCACGCCGGTGCTGTTCATGCACAGCGCCGATGGCCTGGTGCTGCCCCCCCCGAAACCCGGTGAAGGCGCCAAGCCTGCCGGCGAGATAGGTGGGCAGCCTGCCGCTCAGGTGTCTGGTGAGGGCCGAGCACCGACCGGGGGTCAGCTCCCTGCTGCGGACGCCAGCGTGGTAGAGCAGGTGATACAGATTGGCTTGCAAGCCGCCAACTCCCTCAGTGGTGCCACACAGGCGATCATGATTGCCCGCCTTTCCAAGTTGAAGACCCAGCTGATAGGAAAATCGAGCACGGAGATCCTCAACTTGCTCCTGGATGTCTGGAACAAGGAAAAAGATGTTTCAATCAAGGAAATCTGGTTCAATATGATGGGGGTCGTGCCGATTTCAGAGTCCTGAAGCAAGCCTGTCGGAGTCATGGTGATACATGGGACAGACGGATAAACCAACCAACCACAGTCAGGGCTATACGGAAGAAATAGTGCAGCTGGTCACAAAGTTGCGCTCTTGGGGGCACGACACCGTTACTGAAACTTATCGCCTTCTTGCCGAACAGATCAGCTACGAAATGCTCGAGCAGACCGACTTTGATCCCGCCCGGGCCATCCTGGAAGCACACCGGCAGGGATCGCTGCAGCTCGGCCAGGCGCTGAGTGAGGCACTGGACCTGCTGAGCAACCTGGAAACTGCCGTCCGACGGCGTGAAAAATATTCACCGCTCTGGTGGGATCAGACCATGCCCGCCCTGGAAAGCGCCTTCAGCGCTGACCCAGAAGCAGCCACCCGGCTGTGGATGGCGACCTATGTAGAGTCCTTGTTGGATTGGGAGCTGCCGGCCAGCCAGCGCCTGGCAGCCGTTTCTCATCCTTTCCCACGCTCGCTTCTACCCTATGTGCTCCAGATCCGGCTGGGCGACCAGGCGATCCAGAGCGGTGATTATTCGCAAGCTGTGCCAATGCTGGAAAATCTGCTGGAGCACATTTCTGGCTTATCTGAGCCTGAACGCCGATTACAGGCGGCCTTATTGGCGGTCTTTATCGGACGGATTTACCAGTACCAGAATCAGGATTACGAAAAGGCCGCTCAGTTTTTTCAGCGGGCAGTCGACCTGGCGCCGCGCGATGGGCGCCCCCTGGCTGCCCAGGCAATCCTGGCACTGAAGGATGGCGAATCCGCTTGGGGACAGGTCAATCAGCTACTCTCCCAGGCGATCGAGCTTTCCCCCGGCGAGCCGGAGACTTACATTGGCAAAGCCTTACTGGCCGAAGCCCGTAACCAATGGGGGGAGGCCGATAGCTGGTACCAGAAAGCCATTCAGTCTGCGCTGGATGAGCCTGATCTGCTCACCGCACTGGGGAAGTTGCTTGCTCCGGGAAGCGGGCGGCTCTACTTGCAAGCTGCCCGCCATCTCGTGCAGGCTGGCGATCTGGATTCTGCTTTGCTGGCCGTAACCCAAGCTCAAGATCTTCCCTTTGAGGATGCAACGACTTATCCGCTGCGGATTGCCCAAGCGCTGGAGGCTGATATCCGCCTGGCACTGGCCGGCGAGCAACCGGAAGACGCAGAAAAAATTAAGATTGCCGGTCTTTACTTTGAGGCGGCCAAGCGTTACTACTGGAGCACAGAGTATCTGCAATCTATTGACCTGTTTCGCAAAGCCGAGGAATTGGACCCCACCCGAGCCGAGATTTTCTTCTACCACGCGGATGCACTGCGCGTTGCTAATTATAAGTTAGCACCACCCTATTACGAGAGCGACGAGCGGGCCTGGGAAAGCCTGGAAACCTGGAGTAAGGGCATGGCTCTCAGCCAGGGGCTGTCAAAAGATGAAGCCTGGGTGTATCTTGTGCGCGCTGACATTGAGGATATGCTGGCGCGTTTGCCTAGCCAGGTTCTTGGCACACACCGCTGGCAGGCGCTGCTGGCCTGTGAGCGAGGACTTATGGTTAGCGCTTCTACAAGCGCCCTCTGGTCGAAGCTGAGCAACGAGCTGAATCATCAATACCTTTATGAAAATGCCAAGATTGCTATTCGTAGGGCACTCGATCTGGATAAAAACAACCTGGAAAACCTGATCGAGCTTTTATCCTTGCTGATCAACACCGGTGATTTCACCCAGGCTGGGCAGGTTTACCAACAGGTTGAAGCTCATTCCGCGCTTACGGATGCCAATCGATTGTACTACTCGAGCTGGCTGAGTATGATTCAACTCTACCAGGGAAAGTACACCGAAGCTCTGGAAAATATCCAGCGCGCCCTGGATCAAAACCCCGACGATTTGTGGCTGATAAGCTTGCGAGGGGATATCCTGCGTCGGAAAGGTGACCTGATAGAAGCCCGCCAGAGCTCAGAGTGGATCTGGAATAATCGACTCAATCCGCCTAACCTCCCGAATTCCAGTGAGATTGCCTGGGCTGCATACCATTTAGGTGATTTCTATGATGCCAAGGAGCGCATTACCCCCCGCCTGCAAATGGCCTCCGAGCGGCAGAACGCTCATCAGCTCATAAGCTATTGCTACCTGGGTCTGGGAGACCTGGAACAGGCCAACGATCATTTCCAAAAAGCGTTGGAACTGGTAAACGATGCTCGCACTTTGATTGATATCTCCCATGACCTGAATTTCGTTGAGGCACGCGCCCTCCGTGAGAACTGGCCTAATGCCCAGCAGGTTATTGCGTGGATCAACCAGCCGGGTGGCCCCAAAGACTTGGTGCAAGCCAAACGCCAGGAGTTAGAATCAAAAATTACATCTCCTCTCAAAGAATATGCTGATGTGCTCCAGGATCCTGTTTTAGGCCAGGCTGGCAGCGATAGCTGGCTGTGCGCTCAAGCCGGCTTGGGGCGGCTGAATCTGGAAAACGGTGAACTGGCGGCTGCCAGAGACGCCTATCTGGCTCTGCAGCCGTATGCTGACCAGTTCCGCGAGGTGAAACTCGGCCTGCATCAGGTCGGGGCGGCCTGGCTTGAGCGCGCCAGCGCCCAACTGCGTCGGCAGGAATACGCCCAGGCGGAGCTCAGTCTGCATGCGCTGCGCAGCGAACCCCGCCTGTTGGTCGAATCGGACGACCTGGCTGAGCTGGAGAGCCTGCAGTTCCTGGTTGATCTGGGCCTGGGACAGGTTGAGGCGGCCAAGGATAGCTTGCTGCGCGCCCTGGGCCTCTTCCGGCAGGCTCACCCGCGCAGCGCGGCAGGGAAGCTGGCAGCGGCATTGAAGGCCAACCTGTTCAACCTGGAAGCATACTGGCAGGTGGAAGCCTTGCTGCCCGACCTGCCTGTCCCGTCAGGAGAGCAGGCTGAGGTCAAGCAAGTTCATGACTTGCTGGGCGCTTATGTGGAGGAGACTCTGGGGATTAACCAGACCGGGAGCAAGGTCAAGTACCCGGTGGTAGCACCGATTGCCGTTGAAGTCGGGGATTTATTTGTGCCGACCGTCCCGGATGCAGAATGGCCCGTACTAACAACCTATATCCCCGAGATGCGCGATCGAGTTCTCAGCCAGATGGGCATCACACTGCCGGGGGTCAGGTTCCGGGGCACGAACTGGCAGGAGCAGTACGCCCATTACTTTCAAATCCTGCTGGATGAGAGCACCGTCGGTGTTGCATATGTTGCTCCAGGGCGCTGGTTCCTGTACACACCGCATGGCACATCCCCCGCCGTTGAGCGGCTGTTATCGCAGGCTGCTGGCAGCTCCGGCGTTGAGACGGTAACCTGGCCTGTCCCAGGCAGCTGGATTTCAGTACAGCTCGGTGAGCAGTTGCAGAAAGAGTTTGGTAACCTGCAGGAAAAGTACGGTATCGAGCTCTGGCAGGACCCGGCACAGTATATGATTCGCTACCTGGAGAGTGTGTTGCGCCGCTATCTCACGGTCTTCCTGGGCTACCAGGAGATGATCGACCTGCTCGAGCCATTGAAGCAATATCCTGCCGATGCCCGCCTGGTCGAGTCCGTATTGCCCGATCGGTATGCTTACGTTCGCTTGTGGCGCCTTTTACGCCGCCTACTGGATGAGCAGGTTTCGATTGCGCCACTTAAACAAATCCTGACCACTCTGCAGGAGCACGGCTTGATCCATGACGATGTGCACGCCGACTTAATGGAGGTGCGCCAGCAGATCAAGCCCTACCTCCCGGGCAACCTGCCTGGCCACCGGACACTGTCAGTCGACCCGGCTCTAGAAGAGATCTTACTCCCCTGGTTGGAGGAGCAGGATGGCAAGCGCTTCCTGGCAGTCCCCGCCGATGATGCGCGCACCTTCATCGATGAAATGAATGCCTGGAAAGCAAAACACGATCCGGATCCGGATTCCGAGGCAGTGCTGATCGTACAGAACCCTGCTCTGCGACCGTTCTTCTATAAAATCATTCGTCAAATTCCCACCAGGCATCTGGTGATCGCCGAGGCGGAGTTGCTGTCCCCCGGCAACTCGCAGAAACCTGCCCCTTAATCCAATAGCCATGAGCCCTGATCAAACCTCTGCTCCACAAATTATCGTGCCGGTATCCGTCGAACTGGCGGATTGGCTTTGGGATCGCCTGGATGAAACCGTGCTGGTCCCTCAATTTGAGAATATCGTTGGTCAGCTCCTGTCGCGCCTGAATATACCCGGCCAGCCGCTGGTTTCTGTGCAGGCCAGCCCTAACGATTTACACCCTGCCGGGTTCATATCGCTTAGAGTGAACGACCGGGTCTGCAGCTATTCACTGCAAACCGTCTGTTGGGCTTACCTGGCTGCCGGTGGCCCACAGCCACTGGACAGCATTGCCGCCGGGCGGGATTTGTCCCCGGTGTTGATCAATGCCGGCCCGGAGCTGCTGGTGCGCTTTGTGGGTTATATCTTCCAGGAAGCACTCTCTGTACAGCCAGCGATCCTGCTGGGTGACGCCGGGCTCGTGGAATATGAGCGAATGCTCCGCTTAGCCCTGCGACAGGCCAGCCGGGATTTGCCCTCGAGGGATTGGTTGCGGCGCTGGTTGAGCGCAGCTCTCGACCTGAATCTAAAGCTGCCGACCCCGCAGAAAGCCGCCTCCTTATTGCGGGGATGGCAGGAGAAAAGCCTGCCGGCAACCTGCGAGCTGCTGATTGCCGCCCAGGCGCCCCAGTATATCGAGCTGCAGGTCGAGCGCCAAACCTGGCAAGCACTCAGCCTGAGCTACACCGAGGACGACAAGGATCTATTTAAGCAGTTCCATGAGAATCTGTTCGATATGTTGGGTATCGAGCTCCCGCCGATCCACGTCACTACACCGCCGGATTTGCCGCCGGGGACTTATTGTCTGATGATCAACCACCTGCCTTCTTTGCTACATCCCGGCTTGGAGCCAGATCAGGTCCTGGTCCAGGCAGGTGAGAGCGAGCTGAATGAATTGGGTATACCTTTCAAGCCGGCGATCAACCCGGCTAATCGTGGCCGGGCTGCCATCGTCGCCCGCTCTGTCTTGCCGTCCATGAAGAGCCAGGAGCTCACTACCTGGAACCCGCTAAGCTACCTGGTTTTATGGCTGAACGGGGTGATCCGTGAGCGGGCGTATTACTTCATCGCTCTTAAGGCAGCTGAGAACGCCTTGAAACACCTGGGGCAGGTTTTTCCAGCCCTGGAGAGCACCGCCAAAGAGGTGGTCTCCCCCGAGCGCCTGGCCCCGGTTATTCGCCTGATGTTAGCGGAAGGGATGCCGGTGGGTAATTTACGCCAGATCGTGCACAGCCTGATGGATATGGATTTTGTCATCGCAGGGTCCGATCTGCTCGTAATTGACGAGCGCATGCAGGTCGCCTCCCCACCGGATAAAACCTGGATGGAAGACCCGGCTGTGGCAGTGGAGTACGTGCGCAGTAACATGAAGTACACCATCATGGAGGTGTTCAACAACCGGGAGCTGAATCTGAGCGCTTATCTGCTGGATCCGGGCATCGAGGATCTGCTGCGCAATCCGGGGGTGGACACCCAGGTTAATTTGGAGACTATCTCTGAAGCGACTCGCCAGGGAATCTTGGATGCCATTCGCATCGATATGGATGTCGAGCTGCGCGATGATGGGAGCTACCCGTCGATCCTGACCACCCAGGATGTGCGCCCGACCCTGCGCCGCTTGCTGGCCACTGAGTTCCCCCATCTGCCCGTGCTGAGCTACCAGGAGCTGCCGACGGATGTGGCTATCACCAAACTTGGTCAGATCACTGGCCAGACCGGTTGATATGGAGCGTGCTGTGTCCCAACTGGCTACGCAGTGGTATTCATTGGGTCCTATCGTGAATTATGTTGTAGCGCGGTAGAGTTGTTCGTGGCAGCAGATCTACCTGTGCTTATAGTAACCTATTGATCTTGTGCAACGTCATATCTATGAACCAAGCGGTTATCGAACAGGAGGTTTGGATATGTCGCGCTGGATTATTATGCTTGTATTTGTGTTAGGAGCAGCATGCAGCCCCTCAACAACCGATACCACCGGCTTACCGGATGGTAGTGAGATCTCATCGTTAAAAGATTTGCCTCAAGGCATCCCGGCTTCCCTGCGCCAGGAGCTGGAGCAGGGCGCTGGCGGATATTTTATCCTGCAATTTAACACCCTGCCGGACGAGGCGGCGCGCCTGGAGCTTGAGCAGGCCGGTATCATCCTGGGGGATTTTGTCCCGGCGAACGCCTATCAGGCTTTCCTACCAGCGGATGCCCTGTCAACCCTGGAGGAGCTGATTGCAACCGGCGACTTGCGCTATGCCGGGCCAATTCCGCCGGAGGCCAAGCTGCAACCCGAGCTGGCTGCAAAAATTGAGGTCGATCCGCTGG
>JAGDMX010000367.1 GCA_017860725.1 Chloroflexota bacterium
TCATGGATTTTATAGATGGAACAAACTATTCATCGCGGTATCTGCTCAACAGTCATCGCCTCCGCCTGATCGCGGTTAGTGGAACTAGCCTGGGACGCTTTCATCGGAGTATGGCTGGGTTTCTACCAGGAGGCCGGCACCACCTCGGCTTTGCAGGATTTGAAGGTAAACGCCGGCGAGACCTTGATTGGCATCTAGAAAAATTGGATGAGCTGAATAATAAAGAACTTCCGAAAGAGGCTGCGGAGTCAGATCGCGAGATTCTGGCAATGCTCGCCAGGCGTAGTGCCGAAATTAGCGAGCGTTTGTCCAGCCTGGAAGGTATGCTGGCTCCGGTTGATTTTCCCCGGCTGGTTATCCATGGTGATTTCGGACTGCATAACTTATTATTCAAAAGTGATGGGAATATAGCTTTGATTGATTTTGAACTGGCGCGTCTCGAATGGCGACTCAGCGATCTGGTGATCACCCTTCCTCGGTTGCGTGCTTCAAGCCAGGCTGTATTCCTGAAAGCTTATCACACTGAATTCCCATTATCAAGCGATGAATGGCATTATTTGCCTGAAGTCTGGCAGTTACGTATGCTCCAAGGAGCAGTCCAGTATTGGAATAACTATTTCGAGCTGGGTGATAACCGCCGCCTGGCAGGGGCGCGTCAGCGACTAGAACAGGCAGATTGGGCGGGAAATAACCGCTCTGATTTTTTAAACCTGCGCTATGTGGCTGCCCGAGATGCTTCAGAAAGACCGCTCCGTGTGTGGATGGTCGCAAGGCTGTTCTATCCCTGGATTGGTGGTGCCGAGCGTCAGGCGCACAAGCTCGCCCAGCAGTTGCTCAAGAAGGATGTGAATACCGAGATTGTGACCGGTTGGTGGTTTCGCAATACACCTCGGCAACAAGTTTTGGACGGAGTACAGATTTACCGTAACCATACCCTGTGGGAGTTCTTTGGGGTTAAAGGACTTCGCAAGCTTGGGGGCTATTTATATATTTTGACTCTGGCTTGGCATCTTGGGACACAGCGAGGAAAATACGATATAATACATGTACATGGTCTAAATTACCATACGTATGCCGCTGTCATTTCTCGCCCGTGGCATAAGCACAAGGTGCTGGTCAAACTTGCCAACAGCGAGCAAGCAAGCGACATAAAGAAGATGAGGCGTGGACAACAATTAGCCTTCTCCCGATTTATGCTCCCGGCTGCATTACAATGTGACAAATTCGTTGCTTTGAACCGTTCGATTCGGTCGGAATTACAAGAAGAGGGTGTACCTGCCGATCGTATATTAGAATTGGGAAACGGTGTGGAAACCTCGCAAATCTCAGTGAAAAAAGAATATGCCTTGCAAAATCCGGTGCGGATCATTTTTGTTGGTCGCCTGCATGAGCAAAAAGGTTTAGAAATATTATTAAATGCGTTCCAGATGTTACAGCAGAAGCACGCTCCTGGCACATTAATACTTCAATTGTTAGGGGATGGACCTCTACGTAATGAATTGGCCCGGCTGGCGGAGCAGCTCGGGATTGCTGGACAGGTTCAATTTGCCGGGCAGGTTGGGGATGTCGCTGATTATCTCGAGCACGCAGATGTATTTGTACTTCCCTCTCGGGCTGAAGGGATTTCGAACGCTCTATTGGAAGCAATGGCCACGGGCTTGCCGGTGATTGCATCGAATATTCCTGGAAATCAAGCTGTGATTGAGGATGGAATGAATGGCTTGTTATTCGCTGCTGGAGATCCTGTCGATTTGGAAAACAAGCTGACCAATCTATTAAGTGATAGGAGCCAACGACAAAGGCTCGGCGAAGCGGCTGCGATAAGTGTAGATAGCCGCTTCAGTATAGCAGCGATTGCCGATCATTATATTGAAACTTACAAGCAATTGTTGACTAAATCTAAATGAGTATAGATGGGATATCCCTGCGCAACTGTAGAGATATAAAAATTGGAGGTATGTTATGGTCACGGCTGTAAATGGTATCGAGAAGATTAGTCCAATATTCGTTGCTGGACCGGATCGTAGTGGTACCAGCTTGATTTACGCAATTCTCTCATCCCACCCCGATATCTCCATGGTCAGGCGGACGAACATGTTCCGTTATTTTTATGAACGGTATGGAAACCTCGCCGAGCCAGATAATTTTGAGCGCTGTTTAAGCACGATGCTCAGTTATAAACGCTTAATCCATCTCCACCCAGATCCGCAGCGTATCCGCGATGAATTTCGTCAAGGTGAACCGACTTATGGACGATTGTTTGCCTTGTTTCATGCTCACAATGCTGAACGAGTTGGTAAGACTCGATGGGGCGACAAATCCTTACATACCGAATGCTTTGCGGATGGTGTCTTTACCGCATTCCCTAATGCTCGTATCCTGCATATGGTTCGTGACCCACGCGATCGCTATGCTTCGGTTCTTAAGCGCTATGCCACCAACCGAGGCAGGGTTGGAAAGGCGACTGGTAAGTGGTTGTATTCAGTGGTGTATGGCTCCCGCAATCTCAAGAAATTTCCAGACAAATACATGCTGGTACGGTATGAAGATTTAACTCTAGAGCCTGAGAAGATGGTCCGCAAAATTTGCGAGTTTATTGAGGTTGATTTCCTACCGGAAATGTTGAGCATGTCAGGTGCTCCAGATCATAATGAGAAGGGAGGGAATAGCTCATTCCAACGCTTTAACCCCGGTGAGATTTCCACAAGCCCGGTGGGTCGCTACAGGAAAGTCCTATCCCAGCAGGATATTGCTTTCATGCAGACCTACAGTGGTCGTTATATGCGTGAACTTGGCTATGAAATCGATACATCTGTTGCGCCATGGTACCGCTGGCCGGTGCGCCAGATTATTGAATATCCGGTTAATTTAGGGCGGATGACGGGCTGGACGGCTAGCGAATACATGCGGCGCAAGCGAGGTGAAAAGCTACCAGCGTACCGTATGATCAAGAATCCTTCTTCTCACACAATCGAGGTAGCCATTGATAAGAAATTATGATATAATAGATGCAGAAAGGGGAGAATAATGGCTGACCTAAAGTTTTCCACTCGCACATATCTAATCGTTATACCGCTGGCTATTCTCGTTGCTATATTTATATTCCTTGGCTTCTCGAGGCTGACTGTTGCCTTAACGCAAAAACCTGAAGGCTATTGGTATGAGGTGCGCTCGATCGACCTGGCCGAAAAAGGGATATCCAATCCGCAAGGTCTCGGTTACTGGCCTGACGCAGGAGATCTGCTCGTACTTAGCCAGGGAAACCGGCTTGAGCACCTCAGCATGGTGCGCGAGGAGCTTGGGGATACGCTGCAATTACCGGCAGCCGTTCCTGATGGCCTAAATACAGTTTTTGACGGTCGAACAGCCCGACTCTATTTTATTGAGGCAAAAACCCAAGAATTGGTTGAAGTGCAATTTGAGGCACCGGGATCGAATGGGCAGGTCACGGCTCGTTATCCGTTGGCGGCATTAGGGATCCAGCGACCGGCCGGCCTGGCCCTTGAGCCGGATGGTGAGCGTATTTTGGTTTTAGATGCAGTAAATGCGAAGATTGTACCGGTTGCAATAAATTTTGGTGATGGTAATATGAAAAGTAAAGCGACCGCTCTAGGAAGTCTACGCGGTCTGCC
>JAGDMX010000060.1 GCA_017860725.1 Chloroflexota bacterium
ATGAAGCCAAAAGCCGTCATATTGATCTGCGCTGATGCTGAGTGGAATGCCATAATCCAACTAGTTCCAGGGGCGAAGGTTAGCGCTGCTCCCTACGGCGACTACTTCTTCGCCCTGCTCAACAATAGAATTCCAATTGATATATCACAAGAAGGGGAAACTGGAGACAAAAATGCTATTCCGGTGGTTTTCCTTCACACCGGATGGGGAAAAATTGGAGCTGCAGGAGCGACACAATTTGCTATAGATCAATGGCAACCACATCTTCTAGTAAACCTGGGGACTTGTGGTGGTTTTGAAGGATCCATACAAGCAGGCGAAATCCTGCTAGTTGACCGGACGGTTGTTTACGATATTCTGGAGCAGATGGGTGATTATGATGCCCACATTGCTCACTACACCTGCGTCCTGGATTACGGCTGGCTTAGCGAGCCCTACCCGCAAGCCGTACTCCGGACATTGCTAGTATCCGGCGATCGTGATCTGGTTGTCGAGGACCTCCCACAGCTTAAGCAGCGATACGGGGCAGTGGCCGGCGATTGGGAATCAGGCGCGATCGCTTTCGTGGCGCAGCGAAACTCGGTACGGCTGCTAATCCTTAGAGGTGTTACGGATTTAGTGGGTCCAGGCGGGGGCGAAGCTTACGGCAACCCGGAAATATTTCGCCAGGCAACTAGAGGGATCATGCAGAGATTATTAGAGTTCTTGCCTCAATGGGTAGAGCAAGGAATCGGTTAAAAGAATGCCTCCAACCAGGTAAACGCCTGGGACAAATCCGCATTCGTCGCAAGGTCTTCCAGCAAGGGAATCTGGTCGACGCGATCCATTCCAATCGCTTCTGGTAGGTGAACATTGAGCCGCAAATATCGCCTTCCCAACAGTTGCCGGCACTGGTAATCGGCCAGGTTCGTACTGCCTTCCATAACCAGGTAGATGAGATGTGGAGCCCACTGCGCCAAACCCCAATCACCATCCTGAGAAGCAACATAACGCGGGTTATACCCGGTTCCTATCGAAATCATAACAAGATCTTGTAATTTCTGCCCACCAGTCTCGGGATTGAGCGCCTGTGCCAATGCACACACGCTCGGGTTGTTAGCAACCACCCCGCCATCGACATAGCCCTGGTAAATAGGAAAATAGGTGGGGGCATTCGCTGTTCTGAGGGCGACATCCACAATCTTTTGATCGCCGTCCGAGTCAGACCCAGGGTAATTGTGGAAAAACTTTGCCTTCCAGGAGCGTTTGTTCTGGCTGGGGTCTTCGTTATCCAGGTCAAAACTGGAGATTAGCACTTTTTTGGGAATTGAATCCAGATATCGATCACCAAACTGCTTGGTTAATACCAGTTTGAGCGGTCCAAGGCTATAATCCGCACCGACCAGCCTCCCCAAGTCACGAAAATCATCCAAGGTTGAATCGGTGAATACAATATCGCCAAATTCTTGGTAAAGCACACGCATTTCTGCCGGGCTCATGCCACAAGCTAAACCCAGTGCCAACAGACCACCGGTCGAGGTACCTGCAAATAATTTTATTTTACTGAGAAAACCCGGGTATTGCTTCTCCAGGCGTTGTAATATTATCGCGGTCATTATTCCACGAATTCCCCCACCATCCATTGATAAAATAGGATAGGCTGCCATAGATTAACTCCCAAGCCATCATTTGTCTTTATGAAGTGAGTGGTTCACTGCTGCATTTCGATCCGATATCCAACCATTGATCACCATCACTCAATTCTGAGGTAAACTTTCTTTAGTGCAGTTTGCAACCGAGGATGTACAGATGCAGCCGATATTGCGAGTCAATCTGACTACAAGTTTTGTCGATACATTCACAATCCCAATTGAATGGGAGCAAGACTACCTGGGGGGTGCCTCACTGGCTGCTCGCCTGCTATACGATCATCTTGTGCAAGATTTAGACCCGCTGTCACCGGAAGCGCCACTGCTGTTCCTGAACGGGCCACTTTCCGGAACCTCCGGCCCGGCAGTGGGACGATTTGTCGTCTGTGGGCGATCTCCCGCCACGCGCCTGTGGGCCGAATCGAACTGTGGTGGATTTTGGGGACCGGAGCTGCGCACGGCCGGCTTTGATGGCGTATGGGTACAGGGTCGTGCCGATTACCCGGTATACCTGTGGATTCATGACGGTGAGGTAGAAATTCATCCAGCAGATCACATTTGGGGCCTGGATACATATCAGACACAGACTGCGATTGAAAGTGAGCTGGCTTCTGGAAAAGTACGGATTGCATCCATTGGTCCTGCCGGCGAGAAATTAATCCCCTATGCCCTGATCTTATGCGATCATGGTCGTGTCGCCGGTCGGACCGGCATGGGGGCAGTGATGGGCTTTAAATATTTGAAAGCCATCGTGGTTCAAGGACATGGCACCATCCCGGTAGCCAAACCATCCGAATACTTGCACCTACGATCTGAGGCAAATCGCCTCCTGCGCAACGACCCGGTCACAATGGTTGCCCGTGAGTTGGGAACGGCAAGCGTCGCCGAATACCTGGATTACCTGAGTGAGATGCCCAAACGCTACTTCCAATTCGGTACGTTCAAGGAGGATATGCGCATCTCCGGCGCAGCGGTCAAGGAGACAATCCTGGCAGGTGTTAGCGCCTGCCATGCCTGCGTCATCGCCTGCGGCAGGGTGGTCCGCCTTGAGGACGGCATCAAACGAAAAGGTCCTGAATATGAGACCCTGGTTGGGTTTGGTCCTAACTTATGGCTGAACGATCCAGTCTTTGCTACGCGCATGGGTGAGTTGTGCGATCGTTACGGTATGGATTCGATCAGCATGAGCAACACAATTGGCTTAGCGCTTCATCTTTTTGAAAGTAGGCGCATTTCCCTGGAAGATACAGGTGGAATGGCGCTCTGTTTCGGTGATCCTGTGCTGATAGAGAAGCTTATCCATTTGACAGCCAGTCGGGAGGGCTTTGGGTCTTACCTTGCGGAGGGTAGCCGAGCCCTCGGACAGCGATTTGGAGCAGAAGACGAAGCAGTGCAGGTCAACGGCCTGGAAGTTGCCTATCATGATCCGCGAGGATCTTCGGGCATGGCACTGGTCTATGCCACATCGCCTCGCGGTGCCTGTCATAATCAATCCGATTACTTCATGGTTGAAATTGGGCACGTCGACCCGGTACTTGGCTTGGAGTTCCACAATCGGCTCGGTGGCGGGGAAAAAGCCCGTAATGTTGCCATTCACCAGGATTGGCGTACCGTGTTTAATTCCCTGGTAATCTGTATCTTCTCGAATGTATCCCCTGATGCATTATTGGATCTGGTCAATGCCGCATGCGGACTACACTGGCACCTCAAAGATCTGTTACGCGCCGGTGAGCGCGGCTGGAACCTGAAGCGGTTGATCAATAACCGACTGGGATTGACCAAAAACAATGACCGGCTCCCCAAAGCCTTGTTGCAGCCATATCGTGATCAATCACCTCACGACCAGTTTTTCCCTGATCTCGATGAAATGTTATCCGCTTACTACGAAGCGCGTGGTTGGGATGCACAGACTGGCTACCCGACTGAACAAAAGCTAGTGGAACTGGGGATGCAATGGGCAATTGCGGATCTAGAAAAATTGAGAAAACCGGTATGAAGCTAGTTTCTGTTGCCGAAATGCAGGCGATCGAACGCCAGGCTGATGCCGCCGGGCACACCTATGCTCAGATGATGGAGTATGCCGGGAGTGGCCTGGCTGCGGTTGTCGTTGAGGAATGCGCTTATCTCAAGTCTGGGGGTATCCTGGGGCTGGTTGGATCAGGCAACAACGGCGGAGACACCCTGGTGGCGCTAGCTTACCTGGCTGGCCTGGGCTGGCGTGCGTCTGCGTACCTGGTGCGATCCCGCGCTGCAGACGATCCACTGGTCAACCGCCTCGAACAGGCAGGTGGCAAAGTTTATCACCATACTGAGGATCTGACTTATTCCCAATTTGCCGGGCTAATAAAAGAGAATGCCATCATAATGGATGGAGTTCTCGGAACAGGTACCCAATTGCCACTTAAACCGGATCTGGCAGAGACATTTGCATATGCCAAAGCTGCCATCCAGGGTAAGCAGCCTCAACCATATCTTATAGCAGTGGATTGCCCTTCAGGGGTGGATTGTGACACCGGCGAGGCAGCCCCACAATGCCTGCCTGCTCATCTGACCGTTACGATGGCGGCTGTCAAGCAAGGGTTGCTCAAGCTTCCCGCCTATGAGCTAACAGGCAAAATACGGTTGGTCGGGATTGGTCTGCCAGACGATGGAAAATCACTGCCAGCCTGGCAAGCTATCCAATGCTTTGTTGCCGATCGGGACTGGGTACGGCAGGTTCTTCCACCACGCCCGCTCTCTGCTCACAAAGGAACCTTTGGAACAGCTTTGATCATCGCTGGCTCTGTCCCGTATACCGGTGCAGTGTTGCTGGCGGGAGAAGCTGCTTACCGGATTGGTGCAGGATTAGTCACTTTGGCAGTTCCCGAGCCACTGCATACTACATTAGCCGGACACTTAATTGAAGCAACCTGGCTGCCCCTCCCAGACGAAGACGGCTATATTTCGGGTGAAGCGGTTGAGGTGATCGCCCACAATCTAGACCGCCCGACAGCCGTCCTCTTAGGCCCGGGACTTGGGGTTCAGGAGGCGACTTCCCGCTTCATGACACGCCTGATCTCTGGACCTGTGCCTGCCGTGATTGGATTTCTTAATAACCCTGGTGGATCTCGACTTCAACTGCCACCTATGGTTGTGGATGCGGATGGCTTAAAGTTGCTGGCAAATCTAGTCGGTTGGCCCGGGCTTATTCCTACTGAAACGATTTTAACTCCTCATCCTGGTGAGATGTCGGTTTTAACCGGGCTAAGTACCCAAGAAATTCAGGCGGACCGAAGGAACATTGCTGAACATTTTAGCCGGGATTGGGGGCATATCGTTGTTCTAAAAGGTGCCTTTTCACTCATTGCTGCACCAGATGGAAGAACTGCCGTTATACCTGTAGCGACCCCAGCGCTGGCTCGCGCTGGCACTGGTGATGTACTGGCCGGGCTGATTGTCGGCTTGCGTGCCCAAGGAGTTCCCGCATTTGAATCGGCTGTGGCTGGCGCATGGATTCACGCTAATGCAGGTTTGCAGGCAATAGCCCAAATGGGCAACACAGCTTCGGTATTGGCAGGCGATGTATTGGATGCCGCAGTAAAAGTAATCAGCACTTTATTCTAAAAATCGAAGACCGCCTTTTTAGGCGGTCTCAATCAAAGTACAGATCATGTTTGGGGGCTAAGCCCGGCTTGCCAGGTGTGCTCTACTGTGCTTCAGTATCGCCAGTTCCGCCGAGGGGTACGCCGCTCGTCGAGCCAGATGCTTTTTGCTTGACTTGTTGAGAGAGCTCGTCAACACGAAGGCGCGCGGTTTCCAACGACTGATTGGCACGCACTCGGGCTTCTTCAACGGTCTCGTTGGCGCGATCGCGTATTTCAATGCTCTTCTCCCGAATTTGGGCGCGGGTTTCTTCACCAGATTGTGGAGCCAGGAGCAACGCTGTGGCTGCTCCAACCAACCCTCCGATTAAGATGCCCGCCAGAAAAGCGCCAAATGAATTATCGTTATCAGCCATAGTATTTTCTCCTATTGATTAGATTTGCACACATTTAATTTTTGGGTTCAGGTAAATCGACCTGTGAAACACTGCCTCCCCGTTCACGCAGGGTTTGCGAAAGCTCATCAACCCGCATGCGGGCTTCATCAATTGCTCGCTCAGCCCGTAGCCTGGCATCTTCAACTGTCTCGGATGCCCGATCGCGAATCTCAATACTCTTCTCTCGGATCTGGGAGCGCGTCTCTTCTCCCGATTGCGGAGCGAGAAGCAAGGCTACCACTGCTCCAATTAACCCACCAATGATAAAGCCAGCCAGGTATGCACCAAAACCGCTCTGATTATCAGACATGATTCACTCTCCTGTGTTTGAATTGGTTCTGCTTGTTCGTGGCGGTTTCTTAGTCAGCCTCAATACAACTAATAGCTGTGTCAAACCCGCCAGATATTCATTCATTTTTATTACAGGTTCCACCATATTTTGAGATAAAAAGGTAGATGTCCCACGCAAGTAGCTTACTGTTTCATTAGTCGAATCCAGAATTGGTTTTACCTCATTTTGGAGTAAATTAATCAAACGCGATAGTTGAATCACCAGGATAATTAGCACCAGGGTTAACAACATTGATTCCAATGCCATCCAGATAATAAATACATCTCGGATTTTTTCGGTGTTCGTAGTGGGCTGCATCAAATAAATCGTCGATGCCAGGATTAAAACAACCAGGATGATACCAATAATTACCAGACCGATAACCATTCGCCGTTGACGTGCTTCCAACTCCTGACTGGAAATCGGTGGTTGCTGCGTTGTAAATTCGTTGCTCGAGGTTATCGGAGTCTCATCATCCATAATTTATAAGGAAAGAAAGGAATAAACTCAGGTATCGACGAAGATGTACAATCGACTGTGCATCATTGCCTTCGAACATCATTATAACATGTTTAGCGGATATTGCTTCTCTAGATTGCCTACTGAGCCTATTTGAAGTGAGGCACTTATGTGAGTAACTTAATTAACGTGAATTTGGGATAAAAGGATCACCTCTTTTTTCCTTATCCCAAACTGACGCAAATTGTTGAATAATTTCGAATACCGTTATATAATCTGAAATTAATTGCGAAATTCACAATAAAATTGCCATGGATGATTTAGATTACGCAATACTATCCCTCCTTCAGCGTGACGGTCGAAAACCTTACACTGAGATTGCTCAGGTTTTAGGCGTCTCAGAAGGCACCGTGCGAAACCGGGTTTACCGCCTTCTTGAGGAGCAAGTCATCCAAATCGTTGGACAAGTAGATCCATACCATCTGGGCTTCGATGCCCCTGCGATCATGGGCGTCAGTGTTCATCCTACACTGGTTGAGAGTGCTGCCGAACAAATTGCCGCTTTCCCAGAGACCAGCTATTTATTAATGGTCTCTGGAGCATATGACTTGATTGTAGAAGTCGTCTGTCGAGATCGCGAGCATCTAGCGAATTTCTTAAATCACAGCTTGCGTAAAGTAGAAGGTGTCCAGAACATCCATACTTTCCTGATTTTACGCACCCTAAAAGCAGATTATGAAATCCGCCCAAAGATTGAGGAAAATCCATGAGCCAGGATTCCTGGGCGATTGAATTTCAGCAGGTGACGAAGCGTTTCGGACCAGTAATCGCTGTCAATGATATTTCGTTGCACATCAATCACGGAGAATTTTTTTCTCTTCTGGGACCTAGTGGCTGCGGCAAGACAACTTCCTTACGTTTAATTGCCGGCTTCGAAACACCATCTGCCGGCGATATCCTGATTGACGGGAAGCCACAAAAAGAGCTACCCCCGTATAAACGACCGGTTAATACAGTTTTTCAAAGTTATGCCTTGTTCCCACATATGTCGGTGCTCCAAAACATCGCCTTTGGGCTTGAAATGGAGAGAGCTAGCAAGCATGAACGCCAACAACGCGTTCATGAAGCTTTAGAGCTGGTTCAGCTACCGGGCATGGAAAATCGTAAACCCAGCCAATTATCTGGAGGCCAGCAACAACGCGTTGCTCTGGCACGGGCACTCGTCAAACAGCCAAAAGTCTTGCTACTCGATGAGCCGCTAGGCGCTCTGGATCTGAAGTTACGTAAGGCTATGCAGCTTGAGCTAAAGGCGTTACAAAATCGAGTCGGGATCACATTCGTCTACGTCACCCACGATCAGGAAGAATCCTTGACCATGTCCGACCGCATTGCAGTCATGAATTTAGGAGAGGTGCTCCAAATCGGATCACCGGAGGAGATTTACGAGGCTCCGAGCTGCCGTTTCGTTGCCGATTTTATCGGAGAAACCAACTTTATTTCTGGGTGTGTGGATAATCTGACGGATCCAATTTTCTTACGGTTATCCGGCGGAGAACGCTTGCCTGCAAGTCGCGCAGAGAGCGGTTTATCTCCTGGTGACGCAGCCGTGCTCTCCATCCGCCCCGAGAAAGTCCAATTACTGCCAATTTCTAACGGCACTTCACAGTCATCCGAAGTGATTGCCCGATTGCCCGGTCAAGTCACCCAGATTGTCTATTTAGGCACTGATACGCGATATGTAGTTGCTGTTCCGGGTTGTGCAAATCTGATTGCACGAGTACAAAACTTCAACGGCACTGAAAATCGTTTTCAAGTAGGAGACCAGGTTGAGCTACGCTGGGATCCACACCATGCTCGAATATTAAAGGATTTATAAAATGGATAAACTTGTGAAATATGAGGTTTTTGTGCTCAGAATGGTTTTAGCATTAGGTGTGTTGATGTCGGCTTGTGGAGGCAGCAGTACAACGTCCGAAACACAGCCAGCAGAAACTCGGCCGGCAAGCACGGGTCCGTTGGCGGTCATGGAGTGGTCCGGCTATGAGCTACCAGAGTTTTGGGCGAAATTTGCCGAGCAGCATCCTGATGTGAAGGTTGATTACAGCTTTTTTGGCGAGGACGCCGAAGCGCTCACCAAAGTACAAAGTGGGTTTCAGACCGATATCATCCACCCCTGCAACTCCTGGACTAACCAATATGTGGAAAATGATCTAATTCTTCCAATCGATACATCCCGTTTAAGTAATTGGAAAGATCTCAACCCCGTATTGATAAACACCGGACAAGTCAATGGCCAGCAGTATCTGGTTCCCTGGGAATGGGGATATGAGTCAATCCTGGTGCGCACCGATAAAGTCAGTGAAATACCAGACTCTTGGGCGGATTTATGGGATCCACAATATGCCGGTCATGTGACAATGTTCGATTCTGGTGAAACTGCCTGGATCACCACCGCCCTCGCTCTGGGTTTCGATCCTTACAATACAACTCCGGAGCAGCAAGAAGCCATCCAGCAGAAACTAATCGAATTGAAACCCAACCTGCTCAATTATTGGACCGATTTTACTGAAGTAATCCAGATGATGGCGAGTGGCGATATTTGGATTGCCGCCAATGCCTGGCCAGATGCTTACCTGGAACTCAAAAACCAGGGCATCCCGGTTGAATATATTGAACCGAAAGAAGGCCGGCTGGGGTATGTGTGTGGCTTTGTCATAACGAAGGAAAGCCCAAATGTCGACCTGGCTTATGATTACATTGATGCTACCCTTGATCCACAAGCGATGGCATTTTTATCCAACGAATACGGGTATGGTGCATCCAATACCAAAGCTCTTCCTCTAACAGATCCCGAAACAATCGATCTGATGATGCTGGATGATTCGGATGTTATCAGCCGTACTTTCTTCTACCAGCCGTTGACCAATGAGCAACGCCAGCTCTTCACAGAGACCTGGAGCCAGGTAAAAGCTGCCCCCTGAGAAAATTATGAAGCCTCGCTGGCGCATACTCACCCTAATGCTGCCGCCAGTCCTGCTCTTATTGGTGTTTTTTGTGCTGCCGCTGACATCCATGAGCACCTTCAGTTTCCGCGCCGGTACGTTTGGAGATGAACGTCACATATTTACTTTAGATAACTATCGCCAGTTTTTCGAAAACCGGGTTATTCAGAATCTGCTTTTACGATCTATGTGGACTGCATTGCAGACCTCTTTATTAGCAGTGGTGTTTGCTTATCCTGTAGCTTACTTTTTGGCATTTCAAGCCGGCTCAAAACGGATGACCTGGTTAACGATCCTGATCGTTCCTGCATGGACAAGCTACTTATTACGCATCCTGGCCTG
>JAGDMX010000368.1 GCA_017860725.1 Chloroflexota bacterium
ACGGGCGACAGCCGGATGATCGTCCAAGAAGCGCGCCACCTGCATCCCGTTTTCGTTCTGGCGCCGGACGCGCAGCTCTAAAGTTTTCAAGCCACGCAGCAGCAGGTAGGCGTCATTAGGATTGCTCACGCCACCCAGGATGCCGCGTGCAGTTTTTATATCCGCCAGCAAATGCCCGGAGCCAATCACTGCCCCGGCCAGCAAGTCGTTGTGCCCACCCAGGTATTTGGTTGCGCTTTGCACCACTATATCCACGCCGTACTCCAACGGCCGCAGATTGATAGGCGTAGCAAAGGTACTGTCCACAGCCGTCAATAACCCGTGCCGGCGGGCAATCTCGACCGCAGCATGCAAGTCTAATACCCGCAGATATGGGTTGGTCGGCGTCTCCGCGAACAGCAGGCGTGTATTGGGTTTGATGGCCTCACGGATTACCGCCGGTTGGTCTACGGGTACCAGCGTCGTCTCAATCCCCAGACGGCTGAGCAGCGTCAGGGCAAATTCCCTGGTGCGGTGGTAGCTATCGCGCGCCAGGATCAAGTGATCGCCACTGGACAATAAGCTGAGAAATATTGTGGTGATGGCGCTCATGCCGCTGGCAAACAGCAAGGCACGTTCTCCACCTTCCAGCAAAGCAATCTTTTGCTCGGCCGCGGTCTGAGTCGGGTTGCTGTAGCGCCCATATTCATCTCGCAGGTCCACACCTGCTTCCTTGGCTTGCATAAACTCCAGGATTTCGGCGGTATCCCGAAATGTGAAAGTTGAGCTTTGCACCAGCGGGGTGGTCAGCGCGCCGTATGGCTTGCGGCGCTCTTCTCCGGCGTGCACAACCTGGGTGGCAAGTTGTCTGTTCATGCTGTCTCTCCTTCTAACCTGGTAAAGTTAGCGCACAGATTAATCAGAGAGGATAGAGGGATCAAAAAACCTCTTCAATGGGGGATATGGTTGAAGAGGCTGTATGGGTAAACAGCTCGATCTCATCTTCCAGAACCCACCGGGGTCTGCCGGAGTTGGCACCATAACAGGCAATAGCTACCTATCTGGTTGCCGAGGTTTCACAGGGCCGGTCCCTCCACCTCTCTGGATAAGAACTGCGTGCAATTATCCTGTTCAGTTGTTGGGCTGGATCATACCACAGCGCCAAACAGGTGTAAAGCCCATGAAAAGACCACGATAGCCCTGCAGCGTGCGGCAAACGCAATGTGATATGATATATTTCAACAACCCTGTTAGGTGTTCACAGCATGGTAAACCAGACCGACCACCTGCCAGGAGGACCCCATGCTATTAAACAACCGCTACCGCCTGACATCCGAGTTGGGAAAGGGCGGGATGGGAACCATCTACAGCGCGCACGATACCCTGCTTGACCGCGATGTGGCTGTCAAGCTGCTCAGCGGCCAAGGGCTGGGCACAGAAGGGCGCGCCCGAATGCTGCGTGAGGCTCAGGCGGCTGCCAGGCTTAATCACCCTAACATTGTATCGATTTATGACGCGGGCGAAGCGGCGGGAGATTCATACATTGTTATGGAGCTGATTGAAGGAGAATCCCTTCACCAGCATCCGCCAGCCGACCTGGAAGAGCTGCTATCGATTTCCCGCCAAATCTGCGCTGCATTAGAGCACGCGCACTTGCACCAGATCGTGCATCGCGACCTGAAGCCGGAAAATGTACTGGTCACCCCGGAGGGGATTGCCAAGCTGACTGACTTCGGGCTGGCTCGACCGGTCGCATCGCGCTTGACCTCCGAAGGAACCATCATCGGCACCGTGTTTTACATCTCTCCAGAACAGGCTCTCGGTCGAGAGGTGGATGCGCGCGCCGATCTTTATGCCTTGGGTGTGATGCTTTACGAATTCACTGCCGGGCAACTGCCGTTTGTAGCAGACGAGCCGATTGCTGTGATCTCGCAGCACCTGTATGCTCCGGTGGTACCACCCAGAGTGCGCAACCCTCAGGTGCATCCCCTGCTAGATGAGCTGATCGTTCAACTACTGAGCAAGACACCAGACGATCGACCGGCTTCCGCTGCGGACGTGCTTCAGCGGCTCGAACGAGTATCCAGCGAGCCAGCTCAGGTAACAGTAGTAGAAGAACCGGGCTTAATCGAGCGGATTAACCGCGGCCGGATCGTGGGGCGCGAGAAGGAAATAGCGGAAGCGCGCGCTATATGGGGCAAAGTACTTACCCATACCGGGCAGTTCCTGCTGGTCAGCGGCGAACCCGGGATTGGAAAGACCCGCCTGACACGCGAGGTCATCACGCTGGCAGAGGTCTCCGGAGGCAAAACGCTGGTCGGAGAATGTTATCCGGAGGGTGGTGCCCCTTATACGCCTTTCGCCCAAATGTTGCGCCGGGCGTTGTCTAATGGTGTAGTTAGAGATCTCAACTTGCCGCCTTATATTCTGGCAGACCTGATCTCGATCTCGCCCGACCTACGGCTGCGCTTCCCAGATATCCCCCCAAATCCACGACTTGATCCACAGGCTGAACAACAACGCTTGTTTGAAAATACCGTAGCATTCCTGGCTGCTCTCAGCCAGCGACAACCCTGCTTGATGGTATTGGAGGATGCTCATTGGGCAGACCAGGCTTCTCTGAACCTGTTGCGCCACCTGGCGCGCCGCACCCGTCGCCAACGCCTGATGATCCTTGCCACCTATCGGGAAGTCGAGCTGGATGAAGCCTTGCCATTCCAGGATACGCTCTTCTCATTAAACCGCGAGCGCCTGGCCAGCCGGCTCAAGCTTTCCCGCCTGGAGCTCCAGGATACGCGCCGCATGCTGACCACTCTGCTCGGTGACCAGATCCCCGAAGCCTTCGTGGAAGGGATCTTTCATGAAACGGAGGGCAATCCCTTCTTTATCGAAGAAGTCTGTAAATCCCTGGTGGAAAGCGGAAAGCTATACTTTGCCGACGGGCATTGGCAGCATCCCGACCTGGCTGAGCTACAAATTCCACAGAGTGTGAGAGTAACTATTCAGGCTCGCCTGAGCAAGCTACCCGCCGAATACCAGGAAATATTGCAGTTAGCCGCTATTGTCGGCCGTGATTTCGATTACGAAATTCTGGCCAAGGCCAGCCAGCAGGATGAAGAACGCATGATTGAGGCCCTGGAGCAGGCCGAACGCGCCCAACTCATCGAGGAATTAAGCAGCTACAAGGGGGGGACTTTTCGTTTCGCTCACGCCCTGATCCCGACAACTCTAGTGGAAGGGTTGATCGGGCTGCGCCGCCGCAAGCTACACCGCCGAATCGCCGAAGTAATCGAGCTCCTCCGTCCGGACGATCTGGAGGCTCTGGCTTACCAGTACAGCCAGGCTGAGCTGCCTGAAAAGGCGTGGCATTATCTGCTTCAGGCCGGCCAGCGCGCCCAGGAGCGCTATGCCAACGATGACGCCATCCGTTATTACAGCGATGCACTGGAATTTTGCGAAAACGACCGCGACTGCTTTACCACACAGGCAGCGCGCCAAGCCGTCTATCACCTGGTGGCATGCCGACCGGAACAGCTGGCCGATCTAAATAGCATGCAGATCATAGCGGACAAACTTAATGATGACACCTTACGGTTTGATACGCTGATCGCCCTGGCTGATTACTATTC
>JAGDMX010000369.1 GCA_017860725.1 Chloroflexota bacterium
TTTCCAGATGCGCGTCGGTCTGAATACCGGCCTGGTGGTGGTCGGCAGCGTGGGCAGCGATCTGCATATGGAATATCTGGCGATCGGAGATGCTGTCAACCTGGCGGCGCGCCTGCAATCGGCTGCACAGCCCGGAAAGGTGCTGATCTCGGAAAGCACTGCTCACCTGGTGCAAAACGCTTTTACACTTCAACCACTGGGAGAGATTACGGTCAAAGGTAAAAGCGGGCCAGTCTCAGTATTTGAAGTCGGTGAGAGCATATCTGCCGCGCATAGCCGGCGGGGCTATGCCGAACTACGCTCTCCGCTGGTGGGACGAGAAGTTGAACTGGAGTCGTTGCACAGCGCTTTGCAGGGGTTGACCGCCGGGTTAGGGCAGATCGTCACCATCACCGGTGAGGCCGGGATTGGGAAAAGCCGCCTGGTAGAAGAAGCCTGCGATCGAATGCAACAGGGAAAGCCTTCTGCCTGCCGAGAGGTGCATTGGCTTGAAGGGCGGGCGCTGTCTTATGGCCAGAAGCTTTCTTATTGGATCATCCGGCAGTTACTACAGCAGGATCTGGGGCTATCGGATGGCGATCCTGAGCTCAAAATGCGCCTGGCGCTGCGTCGTCGGGTTCAGACATTGTTTGCCGGGTCGGCCGACCAGGTGCTGCCGTATCTCGCAAACCTGCTGGGCGTCCAACTGGAAGGCGAGCTGGCAGAGCAGGTGAGCAATCTGGACGGCGAAACACTAAAGCACCAGACATTGCTCTCTATTACCAGCTACTTTACTCGCCTGGCAGAAACAGGACCCACCGTGCTGGTTTTCGACGACCTGCATTGGGCCGATCCCTCCAGCCTGGAATCTCTGGATGGCTTGCTGCCAATCACCGATCATGCTCCGCTCATGCTGCTGCTGATCTCCCGCCTGGAGCGTGAGCACCCTTCCTGGCAGCTCAAGCTCAAAGCTGGACGTGAATATGCTCATCGTTACACCGAAATTACGCTCCAACCTCTGTCAGGCGATGAGCAGAACCGGCTAGTGGATAACCTGCTCAGCATAGCCGACATGCCGGAGACAATCCGCAGGCTCATTTTGGAGCGCGCCGAAGGCAATCCCTTATTCCTGGAAGAGATCCTGCGCCATCTGATCGACCAGGGCGCTATCGTGCGCGAGGACGAACGCTGGCGCCCATCCTCCGAAATCTCCAATATCCGAATCCCGGAAACGCTGCGCGGCGTCTTGCTGGCACGCATCGACCGCCTGCAGGAAGATGCACGCCGGACCTTGCAGCTTGCTTCGGTGATCGGAAAGAGCTTCCTGTTCCGCTTGCTCGATGCGATTGCCGAAGCGGAAATACAGCTCGGTAGTCAGTTGGCGCTACTTCAGCGCGCTGATCTCGTGCGCGAGAAGGCCCGCCTACCTGAGCTGGAATATATATTCAAGCATTCTCTGACCCAGGAGGCTGCTTACCAATCCTTGCTGCTCGAACAGCGCCGCCAGTTCCATCACAAAGTGGGCCATGCAATGGAAGCGCTCTTCGTAGATCGCCGTGAAGAATTCCTGGGCTTGTTGGCATATCATTTCGACGCCGCCGGGGAGGCTGAGAAGGCGATCTATTATTTGATCCACGCTGGCGACAAAGCCCGCCTATCCGATGAACAAATGGAAGCGGTCGGTTTTTATCAACGCGCGCTCGAGATTATCAATGAGAAAGGAGATGATGATCGTGCCGCGCAGATTTGGCTGAAGCTGGGTCTGGTATATCATGCCAATCTTCAATTTGATGCCACTTACCAGGCTTACGAAAATGCATTTAAATTGAAGCAGAAACATAAATCGTCGAACCGGGAGGCTCTGGCCCCACGGGGAAAAAACCTGTGCAGCTTAAGCTGGATGAGCCATTCAGATCGTTTTGACCCAGGCAGGTCCACCCATTCTTCCGAAATAATAGTAATCGAGAGATTATTTTCTGGATTAGCTCAGGTCGACAATGAGCTAAACGTCATTCCGGACGTGGCGCGTTCCTGGCAGGTGCTGGAGGGCGGACGGCGCTATCTCTTTCACCTGCGCCAGGATGTATCCTGGACAGATGGTACGCCGGTAACAGCCCAGGATTTCGAATATGCCTGGAAGCGCAACCTACATCCATCTGAACAAAACCTGAATGCCCAAAGTCTGTATGACATCGTGGGCGCAGAAGATTATCATCTGGGTCGATACCCAGACCCAGATATCGTGGGCGTGCACGCTTTGGAACCATACGAGCTGGAAGTCAACCTTTTAAAACCGGTGGCTTATTTTCCATACATTATTTGCTTACCGGTTACATTTCCACTGCCGCGCAATGCGATCGAAACCTTTGGTGATGATTGGTGGAAACCAGAACATATCGTTTCGAACGGGGCATTCCGACTTATATCGTTCACATCTGGAACCAGTTTAGTGTTAGAACGTTTTGCCGGATTCCATGGTGAGTTCCAAGGTAATCTTAACAGCATCCAATATTTGGGATCCGAAGACTATTCGGGATTCGGAGACCCAATAGAAGGAAAGAACGCTTATCTTGAAAATCGCGCCGATATCACCCGTGTCCCGGTTTCAACAAACCTGACCGATATACCTCCTGAAGAAAAATATCAATTTCGGGATCTTAGTGTTGGTTACCTCGTCATCAATCCAATCCTTCCCCCATTCACCGATTTGCGTCTCCGCAAGGCATTGAGTCTCGCGCTTGACCGCGACCGGTTATTTAAAAATTTATCCTTACCACCTGTATACGGTGGTGTTATCCCGCCTGGTATGCCCGGTCACACACCCATGATTGGGGTATGTTACGATCCTGAAACTGCCCGCCGATTAATATCCGATGCAGGATATCCGAATGGTTCTGGCCTTCCGATAATCAATGCCATCTCCTACAAACATCTTTCCTTGTATTTTTCAGAAATCATCGACCAGTGGCGCGACGAGCTGGGCATCCAGGTGAAATTAGAAATTAGCGGTCGCCCTGAAAGACAGATTCCAAATACTCATATAACTTTAGTGGGCTGGATCGCTGATTTCCCCGATCCGGATAACATCTTAAGACAGTCCAGTTTTAATGTCTATTTACATATGGCAGGCTGGCAGGACAGGCAATATGACCAACTCATTCAGACTGCCGCCAGCCTGCCTGACCGGCGGAAACGCATGGCGTTGTATCGACAGGCCGACCGTCTGGTTGTGATCGAACAGGTATTGATTTTGCCATTGGAGTATTCGAGCTCCAATGTTATAACCCTGGTAAAACCGTGGGTTAAAAACTATACTGTGAACCTGCTCAGCCACGATTCGGTCAACCAGGTCATTATCGAAGACCATTGATTCTCCTGTTTTTGACTTCTGCCAACACCTAATTCCCTTTGATAAGTTCCCCAACACACGCCGGGGACCAGATGATCTTTACAAGCTTAGGACGATTATGATTCCGCTCGATATACCAGGCAATTAACTAAAATCCGGGAGTGACACGATCATTATCTGTCGGGTCGCTTATGGTTTGGTCTTGATCTTGCCAGCGACGATATCTGCCTTGATACGCTCCAAGTCGGTCTTGACTTTAGGCGAAACCAGCCAATCC
>JAGDMX010000370.1 GCA_017860725.1 Chloroflexota bacterium
AAATATCCGGAAGGGATTTCGAGTGATCTTGAAGTATAAATTCTCCAACACCCCCACGATCTTGTTATACCAGGTATCGTATGGGTATACCAGTCCATAAATTTTGGAGGCTCGCTCGGAAGAGAGTTCCACCAACGACTCCATATCCGGGTAGCAGCAGATGACCTTATCAAGTGTGACAATATCGGCAGGCAGAATGTTTTCAGCCAGATCAACAAAGTTGCCATACTGATGGCTTACTCGATCAGCCAGGTTCCGATGTTGGGCTTCCGCCTGAGCGACCTGTATAAACGCGTTGGACGCTTCCACATCTGTCGCATGGTTTACGCCAGCTTGTAGTAGCGAATGTTGAATGGCTCCCACTCCACCGCCAATGTCGAGCAAGGTCAGGCCCTGGATGTCTTCCTTCTGGATGGCTTCAATCAAAGTCCGTGTGGGTTTGCCCGGCCCTTTTTTGCGGTAGCGTGATAGTTCCTGGTTCGCAACCTTCTGGTTGTGAAATTCCTCAATCGCCTGGCATTGGCAGCAGCTCATTTTCTAACTCCATATTGATTACAAATCGAATAGAGATAGGTGACTTTTATTATACATCCCGATTTAAATTCTCTTAAACCCTCCCCTGTCCCGCTTGACTCTTGCGGTTCCTTGGCGCCTCTTTTGAGGGATACCCTAAATACTGGTTATTCGATCGCCCAACATGCGCAAGCGGTCGGCCATCACACGCATGACCATCAAGGCGAAGTACGGATTGTGCTGGACGAGGAACAGGAAGCGGTTTTCATTCACGACAGCCAGCTTGCAGCGGGTCCTGGCGATGACTTCGGCGCTGCGCGGCTTGGAATCGACCAATGCCATCTCGCCGAACAATTCACCTGGGTTTAGAGATAACAGGATCTTCCCACGATGGAGGACATCCGCCTCACCTTCGATGATGACGTAAAATTCATGGCCTTCCTCGCCTTCATGAATTATGATGTCGCCAGCTTCAAAAGTAAGTGTGGCTTGATCCGAGCGGTTGACAATATTCAGCACTGAAGTCATATTCCACCTCCGAATTTGGTCTTTCTATTCAGTATACCATCAGGATTTTCACAAAATAATATTTTCTATGAGCTGTGGATCCTTTTCCTTCAGCGCCTCATCCCCTACGTCCCCTCAGTGTTTCCCTCCTTGACATAGAACACAGGAACAACTCGTTCAGAACAAATCGCCGTACCTTAACAAATGTCGCTGCGAGCCGCCGTTCTTTGGCGGCGTGGCAGCCCCTAAGTAATCTGTCCGAAACCATGCTTCAGGTTGGATTTCTTTGCACCGGTTATGTTGCTATCGGGACGAGTGCATTTGTAGCCAATCCATAGGTCCAACCATCGATATCCGGGGGCGTCACTCCCAGAGCGCTGAGCATACTCTTGATCTGCTCGCGGTGCTCGGTCGCATGGTTAATGACCTGTACCAGGACTACCCAAGGCTCCACGAAATAGCCATCCTTCGTTTGGAGCTGAGGCTGCAGGGATTGGCCGGGAGCATCTCTCACCAGGGACAGCAGCCCCTCTCCGCTGATGCGGGCGGACTCGTGCAGTTCGGCGAACCCCGGGCGGACAGTCGGCCGTGCTTCGATCGGCAGGGTCAGGAGGTACAGGTAGCCCTGCTGCGAACCCACCAGATGCATCAAGGTGCGCCGAATGCTCCCTTTCGTGGCGGACTGGGGTTCGGCGTCGAGCTGCTCGTCAGTGAGAACGCTGCAGGCCTGGATGATCTGAAGATTGGCCCAGTTGTTATGCTCGAATAACTTCACCAGAAAATTCTCGGTCATTGAGAGGCTCCTTTATACCTGATCCAGGGCCTGCTCCAAATCGGCCAGGATGTCTTCGACGGCCTCGATCCCGGCGGATAGGCGCACCAGGTTGTCGGTGATGCCGGCCCGCTGGCGCTCAGCCGGGCTCAGGCTGCGGTGCGAAGAGGTCGCCGGGTGTAGCACCAGGGTGTAAATATCGCCCAGCGTAGTCGCCGGCAGGCACAGCTGCAGCGCTTCCATGAAGCGGTAAACTTCTGCTTTTCCCGCCTCGGCAATTTCAAACGAGAGCATCCCGCCGAAGCCGCCTCCCGCGAACAGGCTCGCTGCCAGGGCGTGCTGGGGATGGTCGGGTAAGCCGGGATAGTTGACGCGGGCGATGCGCGGCTGGCTGTGCAGCCAGGCGGCGACCTGGGCCGCGTTCTGGCATTGGCGCCTCATGCGCAGGGGCAGGGTCTTTAACCCACGCAGCGCAAGCCAGGCTTCGAAGGGGCCGAGTGACGCGCCGATGAGCTTGTTCAGCTCGAACAGGCGGCGCTGGTTCTCTTCCGACGTTACCACCACCCCGGCCAGCACATCCCCGTGACCGGCGAGGTACTTGGTGGCGCTGTGGATGACGTAATCGGCCCCTGCGCTCAGCGGGTTGTACAGGTAGGGGCTGGCGAAGGTGTTATCGACCAGCAGGAGAGCCTCAGAACGGTGGGCGATTTCGGCCAGGCGCGGCACGTCTGCCACTTTGAGCAGCGGGTTGGAGATGGTCTCGACCAGGACGAGCTGCGGTTTGGTCTCCTGCACGGCGGCTTCGACGGCAGCCAGGTCGCCCACGTCGACCAGGTGGGTTTGGACGCCCAAAGTGCTCAACAGGCCGGTCAGCAGGCTGTAGGTGGCGCCGTACAGGTCGAGGGCGGCCACAATCGAAGCGCCCTGGCGCGCTCCCCCGGCCAGCAGGGCGGCGTGCAGGGCGGCCATGCCGGATGCATACGCCTGGGCAGCCGGAGCAGCTTCCAGGCTGGCGACAGCCTGTTGAAAGGCGGCCACGGTCGGCCCGCTGTAGCGCGAGTAAACATAGCCAGGGCGCTCGCCGGCAAAGACTGCGTCCAGGTCGTCCATACTTTCGTACAGGTAGCCGACGCTGGGCCAGATCGGGGTAGAGACGGGGCGGTAATCGGCAGGCGGAGTGCGCTCGCCGGCATGCACCGCCCGAGTGGCGAAGGATTTAGAGGATAGATCGCTCATATGGTTTAATTCCAGATCATATCACAAACCGCCAGGAGAAATGTCAGGGTAGAATTAAAGCAGGAGAAGTCAAACCAGATGAACACAACTCAATCCTCAAAAACTCCCATCGTCGCTGCCTGGATCGTGGTGCTGCTCTGCTCGCTGCTGCCGAAGATCATCCTGCAGGAGGTGTTCGGGCATAAGGTGTCGGCGGATGTGCAGGCGCTGATGTCGCTGAGCGTGATCGGCATTGCGCTGCTGGCGACTTTGGTCTGGCGGTCGATCAGGGGGCTGCGCCAGTTCTTGATTGTGTTGGTAGTGCTGGTGGGCAGCCAGTGGCTGGTTTATAACCGGATTGATGAGCTTGGTAGCTATCCAGGATGGCTAAAAAACCCGTCTTTCAATGTGTATATGCTTGCCGAGCAGTCGCTCAACCTGCTGGTGACATTGGCGGTGATCGCAACGCTGCTGCTGATGAAGAAGAAACGCCAGGATTTCTACCTTGTGAAAGGCGACCTCGACGCGCCGGCGCAGCCGATCCGCTGGCTGGGCGTCAAGCAGGGCGACCGGTGGAAACGGTTTGGCGCCTT
>JAGDMX010000371.1 GCA_017860725.1 Chloroflexota bacterium
TAAACAACCCGATAATACTCGCCGATCATCGCCTCCAGCAGCAGTTCCGCTGAAGCTTGGCCGCTCTGCAGCATCCATTCTAGGTCGGAAGAGATCTCATGTTCAGGTTCAAACATAGGAATTAATTCTACCAGTCCAGGCAAGCGAGTTGCGTTTAGCGCCTCCTACTTTAAGGGTATACTTATTTTGGTATGCCTGCCGCAGCCACGAAAAGTTTAATTCAGGACACGATCTCTCCTACTGCCGCCCAAAAGTACTACGATCTTTGGGGCCGGCACTACGATTGGTTTAGCTTCTTCGAAAGCCGTGCCAAATCCCGTTCATTGGAGCTGCTAGACCTCCAGCCCGGACTGAGCCTGTTGCATGTCGGGCTGGGTACCGGCAAGGAACACGAATGGATTGTGACCCATATCGAGCCAGATGGTCGTGCGTATGGATTGGATTTGTCGCTCATGATGCTGCAAGTTGCCCGAGCACGCCTGGATAGTTCGCTGTGCCAGGCGGACGGTGGCTACTTGCCATTCGGCCATCGCCGGTTCGATCGGCTATACGCAGCTTATGTGATAGATTTAATCCCCACCAGCCTGATTCCCGTCTGGCTGCAGGGGTTTCGACGGGTACTCAAGCCTGGTGGCTGCATGGTGCTGCTCACTCTGACAGAAGGTGTGACCGTGACCAGCCGGGCTGTAGTCTCATTATGGAAAGCAGCCTACCGACTATATCCGCTGGCTTGCGGCGGCTGCCGACCGCTTCAGCTCACCGACTTGATGCAGCAAGCTGGTTTTCAATTCATGCAGGATGAAATCATCATCCAGTTTGGTATTCCCAGCCAGGTCATCCTGGCGTATCCCTGAGGAGGCTATGGATACTTTATTCATTACGCACATCTTGAATGCATTATTAATGATAGGATTACCATTGCTGTTAGCGATTTTCCTGAAGCGGCGCTATAAACACAGTTGGGTATTATTTTTCAGCGGTGTCGTAGGATTCATCGTATCCCAGGTTGGGCATATCCCGTTCAATTACTTGCTGACACTGCTCTTTCAACGCAACGTGCTGCCTGCGCCGCCGCAAGAATATCAGCTTATCTTCAATGCGATTGTCCTTGGCTTGAGCGCCGGCCTGTGGGAGGAGCTGGTGCGTTACGGCACACTGCGTTGGTGGATCGGCAAAAATGTGCGCACCTGGTCTCAAGCACTGTTCTTCGGGAACGGCTGGGGTGGCATCGAAGCCATTATTTTGGGTGGCCTGGCGCTGCTGGCCTTCTTCCAGCTGCTGGCAATGCGCAATATTGATCTATCCGGGCTGATCCCTGCCGCACAGTTAGAGCTGGTGCGCCAGCAAATCGAGAGTTACTGGACAATGCCCTGGTACAACAGTCTGATGGGCGCTTATGAACGTGCCTGGACATTAATCATACAGATCTCCTTCACGGTGTTGGTGCTGCAAGCATTTACCCGCGGGAAAATTATCTGGGTGTGGTTGGCGGTCGCCTGGCACGCTCTCATCGATGCTCTGGCGGTTTACATTGCCGGAACCAGTGGTTTTGAGGCTGCTGAGGTCGCCGTGACCATCGCTGGGCTAATCAGCCTGGGATTTATCTTTGCCCTGCGCCAGCCGGAAGCGATCGAGGCACCATCCCAACCTCTCGAGCCGCTCCCCGTCCAGGATGCCAGCATCCTGGCAGCCCAGCCCGAACCTGCCATCATTGCTGATAAACTAGATGACACACGTTACAATTAAATCAGCAGGAGGCTGCTGAATGATCCAAACAGAAAACCTTAGCAAGCAGTTCCAAACCACACAAGCGGTTGACCGTCTGACAATTGATGTCAAGCAGGGCGAAGTATTTGGATTTCTGGGACCCAACGGCGCCGGCAAGACCACTACCGTGCGCATGCTGTGCAGCCTGATAGGTCCTAGCGCGGGCAGTGCTGTCGTCAATGGTTTTATCGTGGGCAAGCAGGATCGACAGATCCGGCAAAGTGTCGGCATCCTGACCGAGACTCCCGGCCTGTACGATAACTTGAGCGCCGAATACAACCTGAAAATTTTCGCCAACCTGTACGAGGTCACAGATCCAGCAGGCCAAGTTGAGAAATACCTGCGCATGCTAGGCTTATGGGAGCGGCGCCAGGATGAAGCCGGCACGTTTTCCAAAGGGATGAAGCAGAAATTGGCTATCGCTCGGGCGCTGCTGCATGAGCCCAGTATCCTTTTTCTGGACGAACCCACTGCCGGGCTGGACCCCGAGTCGGCCCGCCTGGTACGTGATTTCATTGGCGAGCTGAGCAGTGAAGGCCGCACGATCTTCTTATGCACTCACAACCTGGACGAGGCTGACCGCCTGTGTGACAGGATCGCCGTCTTTAAAACACGCTTGCTGGTGATGGACACGCCCGACCGGCTGCGCGCTCAAGTGTTTGGCCGGCGGGTGGTGATGCACCTGGCAAACGCCAGCGAATTACTTGCTGCTCAGGTACGAGTCATTCCCAATGTCAAAGAAGTACAGGTGATCGATAATAAGCTGGTGATCAATGTGGATGATCCAGAGCACAATAACCCCGAGATCATCCGCACCCTGGTCAACGCCGGGGCTGAGATCCAATTCGTAGGCGAACTGCGCCGCTCGCTGGAGGATGTATACCTGCAGCTGGTGCGCAACGCGGATTAGAGGTTGCCATGAAAAAAGTCTCGACGATCATCAAAAAAGAGTGGATGCAAGTTTTCAAAAACCGCCTGGTGTTGTTCAGCGTGCTGTTCTTGCCCCTGTTTTTCACGGCCTTGCCGCTGATCATGCTGGGCGTGATGGGCGGTAGCAGTTCAAGCGTTGAAGGGCTTACCGGGGAGATGCCATCAGAGTTTACACAGCTATGCCCAGCAGAGATGACCGCCGGTGAATGTGCCCAGGTATTTGTCGTGACCCAATTCATGATGCTGTTCATGCTCATGCCGCTCATTATCCCAGTCAACATCGCCGCTTACTCCATAGTTGGTGAGAAAACGACCCGCAGTCTGGAGCCGCTGCTTGCAACTCCTATCACCACCGCCGAGCTGCTGCTGGGTAAGAACATGGCGGCTGCTATCCCGGCCATCCTGGCAACCTGGCTCAGTTTTGGGATATATGCCGTAGGGGCGGCCCTGATTGTCTCATCAACGACAGTACTTAAAGCCTTGTTCGATCCTATGTGGCTGCTGGCCGTCATCCTGGTCGGCCCGTTGATGGCGGTGTTATCGGTGAATTTCAGCCTGATTGTATCTTCCAGAGTTAATGACCCGCGCGTGGCAGAACAGCTCTCGGCGGTGGTCATCGTACCGGTGCTGCTGGTGTTCTTCGCACAAATCAGCGGCCTGTTCCTGCTGAACCAGCAGCTTATCTTGCTAATGGCGCTAGGGCTGTTGGTGGTTGATATCTTGGTGCTGTACCTGGCGGTGCGCCTTTTCCAAAGAGAAGCCATTCTAACACGCTGGAAATAACCAGCAAGCTTAGGAATAATTTCCCAAGGAGCAAAGCCAAATGCGAACAAAATATTTATCCTTAATTATGACCCTGGTCATCAGTATGTTCATCTTCCAGCTGGGATTTGCACACTCCAATCACCTTGAGCCTAGCCAAGAATTTCGGCTACAACGACTTCAGCGGGCAAATCCAGGGCAACTTCACATTGAAAGCTGAAGGCCCGCAGGATCTGGTGCGGGTTATATTCCTGATCGATGGGCAACCGATGGCAGAAACAACTCAGGCACCCTTCAAACACAATTTCAATACCGACGACTACCCGGCTGGCGTGCACTCCTTTATCGCTCAGGGCTACACCGCCAGTGGGCAGGAGCTGATCTCAAAAGAAATCCGCAAGGAATTTATCAGCGGCTCCGAGAGCCGCAGCCAGACCGCCAAGATCATCATCCCGCTATTAGGTGTGGTATTTGGTGCCTTGCTCATCTCGGCCTTGTTCTCTATTCGGGTGGGCCGTAAGAAATTGGAAAGTCTGCCGCCCGGGGCGCCACGCAGCTACGGTGCGTTAGGCGGCACAATCTGCCCTAACTGCGGACGTCCATTCGGGATGCATATCTGGGGGTTGAACATGCTGGTTGGAAAACTCGACCGCTGTCCATACTGCGGTAAATGGAGCCTGGTAAGACACCAGAGTTTGGAGGCGTTGCATGCCGCCGAGCAGGCCGAGCTGACAGCCGCACAGGACAACCGGCAGTTCCAGGCACCCAGCGATGAAGAACGCCTGCACAAAGACCTGGAAGATTCACGCTTCCAGGATTTATAAGTACAAGACAAGGGTTAATTATTCTGTTGTCACAGGCCGGTTGGGATCTGTGATCCACTCACTCCACGAGCCGGCGTATAAGCGCGCTTCCCCTATCCCGGCATGCAGCATCGCCAGGATATCGTGCGTAGCGGTCACGCCAGAACCGCAATAAACGGCGCTACGCTCAGCAGGTATTTCTCCAAGAATTGCCTGATAATGTTGGCGCAACTCTTGTTGAGAACGGAAAGTGAAATCCGGCAGCAGGTTATCCAGGTATGGGGCAGATCGAGCCCCAGGAATATGACCGGCTACCGGGTCGATCGTTTCGTTGTGACCGTGAAAGCGCTCGAGCGAGCGGGCGTCTAACAGCCTAATCATTGCATCCTGGCTCGAGGCGGTCACCTCATCAGCGTTGACGAGTAATTCAGGATGCGGTACAGGTGTGAAAATACGCGCTAACCGGCTTTGTTGACCGCTCTGAACCGGTAAACCAAGTGCCGTCCAG
>JAGDMX010000061.1 GCA_017860725.1 Chloroflexota bacterium
AGAACCGGTAAAACATCGGCGGCTATCCGGATAAAACCGAGATTGATTAAAGACCGGTCGATCCATAAACTCTCTATGTTAGTCAAGCCCAGGGGAGCGGGATCCCGGCAGACGCCTTGCCCGATCGCCGAGGCAAAATAGAGGTGGGGTGCATGGGTGTGGCGAGCCAGCAAGTAGGCTGCCGCTACCAGGGGAGTTGCCAATCCTTGGGCGACGATCTCACCGTCTTCGACCTGGTGAGATATGCACACGACCATAAATTCTTCCGGGGTAACCTCTGCTTGATTGACAGCCATAGAAATCCACAATTTCTCCAGTGATTGGATTATACAATGCCGCGGTTGATTGCACAGATGGACTTGTGCAGCTCTGGCTGAATATTGCCTCCGGAAATTACGACTACAGCGGGCCTAAGCTTGATTTTATTAAATATCACGGCTGCCAAAGCTGCCGCAGAAGAGCCTTCTATGGTCTGCTGATACTTTTGATGGGCGTAGGCAATGGCTTGGGCGATTTCATCCTCACTGACCAGGATCAACTCATCAACATAGCGCCGTACGATGGGGATCGTAATCGACCCATCCTCAACCGGGCCGGCTAATCCATCCGCCAGGCTGGGCAGCTCGCGAACGCCGGTTTGTGACCCCTGGTGAAATATCGCATGAAAAAACGGCGAGGCGTTTGACTGAACCCCGATTACTTTTGGCACATTGCCAGACTGTGAGCCCGCTAGGGATGATAGGGGAGCTTCTTTAACCGCGATCCCAATCCCAGAGATGAGACCGCCGCCCCCAACCGGGACGATCCAGGCCGGCGGTTGAACAGAGCCGTGCAATTCGGCCAGCACCTCCAGGCCGATGGTCCCTTGTCCGGCAATGATCTGGCCGTCATTGTACGGGGAGATCCAGGTTGCTCCGGATTGTTTGGCATAATCCAGCCCGGCAATCTCTGCGTCGCCATATCCCCCTGGGACCAGATGCACGTCTGCGCCCAGGCTTCGCATAGCCGAGATTTTGATCGGTGCGGCGCTTTCGGCGGCAAAGATTGTCACGGGAGCATGGAACAGGTTCCCCGCGATTGCGACCCCCTGACCGTGGTTACCCGCCGATGCAGCTACCAGTCCCAACTGGCGCTCCCAGTCTTGTAATGAGATGACTTTATTAAAAGCACCGCGCGCCTTAAAAGAGCCGGTGATTTGCTGGTTTTCCCACTTCAGATAGATTTCATTGACCGGATCGTAGGTGAGCGGGGTGTTTCGGATATAAGGCTCAATCCGATCTTTTGCTTCTGTCAGCCAGGTGTAAGGGATCATATGATGCTCTTCGACCGGCTAATCTCTACCAATGTCTGCCGGGCGAGAGCGGGATCATCGGTGAATATTCCGTCCACGCCGATTTGGAATAAACGGCGCATGTCTTCTTCCAGATTCACGGTATAGGCCAAAATGCACTGGCCCTTGCTGTGGGCAGTATCAATCAGGCGCGCATTGACATCGGTAAAATCGGGGTGGAGGCATTGGTAGTTCACTAAGCGCCCAACCCAGGATCGAACCAATAACCCTCGCCATCCTGCCGGGGCCAGTAAACCAATCGGTGCTTCGGGTATTAGCTGCCGAATGCGGATGAGGGCCAGGAAATTGAAGGAAGAAAAAAGGACGCGCCTGGATAGCTTGTGCCTGCGAACCAACGAGGCTACTCTTTCCGGAAGCTGGTCGTAGGGCGACCGGTAATTGGTCAGCTCGATATTGATAAAGGTCAGCTGCCCCACGGCTTTGAAAACCTCATCTAACGTGGGAATAGGCTCGCCTTGAAATGCAATATCGAAGTGGCTCCCGGCATCGAGTTTCCGTAGCTCCGCCAGTGTCCATTCATTGACGTAACCTTTACCTTCGGTCGTCCTTTCCACTGACTGGTCGTGGATTACGACCACTTGTTTATCTTTGCTCAGTTTTGCATCCAGCTCAATGGCATCCGCCCCCTGCCTGAGGGCCAGCTCGAAAGCCGCCAGGGTATTTTCTGGCGCATGAGCGCTGGCGCCGCGGTGAGCAATAATGATTGGATGGGGAATCTGGGCTAACATCGATTGCACGAATAAAATTGTAACATGTCTGCAAGATCAGATTCTTTTCAAATCCGGCTAGGAATTGCTAGGCTTGATATCTCGGATGTTGAGCTGCAGGAACGTGCGACCGTTATATTGGTTGGTCTCGAAGGCATACAGGATGTCAATCCGGTTGGGGAGGTGATCAATCCAGTGACCCTGGCGGAAGGCGATCGCATCATAGGTGATCAGGCCATCCGTCACCGCCAGCTTGAGGTGGCTGTTGTCTCTGCCAACGGGACGGCTGCTGCGGACGGTCAGGTTCCGGGATACAAAATAGGCTTGCGGGTTGCCAATGCCTGTTGGCTGCAGCCAGTCCAGGTATTTTAGTAGTTCGGGCTTGAGCTCGGAAAGTGAGATTTCAATATCCGCTTTTAGCGTCGGTTGGAGCTCTGCCCTGACCAGGGTTTGCTCGGCGATGCTCTTAAGCCGGCTGAGCAGCTCTGGCACCAGCTCGTTACGGATGGTGAAGCCTGCCGCGGCGGCATGACCGCCGTGATGATCGAGCAGGTCGGCGCATTGGTCGAGCGCCTGCGTGATGTGAAACTCGGGGATACTGCGGCACGAGCCGCGCGTGTACTCTTCACCTGTAAAAGCTACGATCGATGGACGGTAATATTTTTCGGTGAGGCGTGAAGCTGCCAGCCCAACCACACCCGCGTTGTAATGGGGACTGCTGGCGAACATAAGCAAGGGCTCAGGGTCGCTGGTGAGTGCCTGCTGTTCAGCATCTAGCTGGATTTGCTGGGTGATTTGCTGTCTTTCACGATTTTGAAGCTCAAGCAGCTGGGCGAGCTGACCGGCCTCGAACGGGTCTTGAGTCAGCAATAGATTCAGGGAGCTTAAAGCGGTGTCCAGCCGGCCGGCGGCATTTAATCGTGGACCCAGGACATAACCGATATCGGAAGCGGTGATATTGGCTGACTGCAAGCCGGAAACACCGATTAACGCCGCTAAACCCTGGCGGACCGGCTGCCGGATAATCTCTAACCCTCGCCGCACCAGGGAACGATTCTCCCCTAACACCGGCACCATATCTGCGACCGTACCCAGCGCAACCAGGTCCAGGCAGCTATCGGCGATCTTGGGGTTAATTTGCATCACCAGAGCGCTGGCTAATTTATAAGCCAGCCCTACGCCGGCCAGGTTTTTTTCGGGATATTCATCGCCGGGCATCTTTGGGTTGATCACCGCCAGGGCGTTTGGTATTTCGGGGTCGGGGTGGTGGTGATCGCTGATAATCAGGTCTAATGTTCTTGATCTGGCATAGCGGGCCTCTTCGGGCGAGCGGATGCCGCAGTCCACCGAGATCACCAGCCGAACCCCCGATTGGTAAAGGGTCTCAAGCGCTTCGCTATTCAGGCCGTAGCCTTCATCAAAGCGATTCGGTATGTAACCGCGCACGTCTGCGCCCAGATTGCGCAGCACCTGGTTGAGCAAAGCCGTGGCAGTCACGCCATCGGCATCGTAATCTCCGTAAACCGCAACCGGTTCGTGATGGCGAATTGCGGATTGGATTCGCTCTACAGCTTGGGGGACACCGCCGATCTGGAAAGGATCGGTATCGAATACCGGTTTCGCCTCGAGAAAAGCCAGCGCAGACAGGCGGTCGGTATAGCCGCGGTTCGTTAATATTTGCTGGAGTACCGGGTGGAATGTGTCTAATTCAAGCTGGGCATCGGTGGAAATGACGGGCGCAATCTGCCAACGTTTGATGTTCGGCAGCATGATCTCACTCCGGGAAATTTGTTCGAGCCAGAGCCAATGCGCCCATTAAGCCGGCGTCATCTCCAAAAGCCGCCTGGCGCAGGATTAAATCCTCCAGATAGCCAGGGTTCATGACATGATTTTGCATCGTGGTGAACATGGGCTCCAATAACAAAGGACCTGTACGCGATACACCACCCCCAATGATGATTGCCGATGGATTAAATATATGCAGCAGATCGGCTAATGCAACACCGATAAAATTAGCGGCGCGTGCGATCGCAGATACAGCCAGCCAGTCGCCACTCTGAGCCGCTTCACCAATGACCTTAGCTGTGATGGGCTCATCGATGGTTATGCTGGATTTAGCCCCTTGTTCCAGTTCTTCCCTTACCCAGCGTGCGATGGCTGTCCCGGAGGCTACGGCTTCCAAATGCCCTCGACTGCCACAGCCACAAGTTGGGCCATCGGGGATGACGGTGACATGGCCAATCTCTGCTGCCAGGCCATGAGTTCCCAGCATGAGGCGGTTATCATTGATAATCCCTCCGCCAATACCGGTGCTGATCGTCACGTAAATCAGGTGCGCATGCCCTTGTCCTGCTCCAAACATCCACTCGCCCAGGGCAGCCAGGTTGGCGTCATTTCCCAGTGCAACCGGAACATGAAAGTGATTTTCCAAATAGTTGCGCAGCGGCAAGCCAACCCAGCCAGGGATATTAGGCGCTTCAATCACAACTCCCCGGTAAGGATCGGTTGGACCCGGCGCGGCAACCGCTATTCCGATCACAGTTTCATCCTTCGGCCAGACCTGGGTTATCAAAAACTGCAATCGTTCCAGGGGGGTAGTGTGTTCATCCCTGGTGGGAATGCGCATAACCGTGACCGGCTCCAGGCTGTTTGGGTGGTATGCGGCGGCTCGTAGCTGAGTACCGCCAATATCAATGGCGATGTGGATTGGCATGCACTCATTTTAACATAGGAGCGGAAATTTCTGAAAAATCAGATTCATTGACGGTCGCTCTAATCACTGCTATGATGAGATTATATGGCAGTAAAGAAAAGCCCGTGGTATCAGCGTGCATACCGGTGGATGATGTCGTCCATGCGTTGGTTGATTCCTGGGATTGGGGTCAAGCGTTGGCTGCTGGTTATTCTGGCCGGGACAACTTTAATCGGGATAGGGCTGGGAGTATTGATCCTGGATGTCTATCGCACCGCCCCGCATACCTGGTGGCTGCCCGTCATATCCTGGGCTTCCCTTCGTTTCTTGGCGCGCCCACTGCGCGCCATAATCTTTGGAGGTACAGGTTTAGCCTTGATTTTGTGGGGCATTCGCAACCTGAATATTTCCATGATGGGGCCTTTTGTCCGCCCGGGACAGGGCGTGTTAGATAAACTGTGGATGCAGAGACAACGCGATCGCGGGGTCCGAATTGTGGCGATCGGCGGCGGGCACGGTATCGCCAACCTGCTGCGCGGCCTGAAGTCGATTACGTATAACCTGACGGCAGTTGTCACGGTGGCGGATGATGGCGGCTCTTCCGGGCGCATCCGTCGGGAGATTGGCATCCTGCCCCCCGGTGACATTCGTAACTGCCTGGTGGCGCTCTCTGATGATGAAGCGCTCATCGGCCAGTTGTTCCAGTATCGCTTTGCAAATGGCAGCTCCGGTCTGGAGGGGCATTCGTTTGGGAATCTATTCATCAGCGCATTGGCTGAGATCACCGGGAGTTTCGAACAGGCCGTGGCGGAGTCAGGGCAGGTTCTGGCTGTCCACGGTCGCGTCTTACCATCCACGATCCACGATGTGCGCTTACTGGCTGACGTTAGACTCTTGCACTCTGAGAATGAAGTCCGAGTAGAAGGTGAAAGCAGTATCCCGTTAAGCCCTGGACGAATACGGCGGGTATGGCTGGAGCCTGACAACCCACCTGCCTTTCCTCTATCCGTTCAGGCAATTCTCAATGCGGATGTCATCGTAGTCGGTCCGGGCAGTCTCTATACCAGCCTGCTGCCTAACCTGCTCGTGCCGGACCTGGCTCAGGCTGTGCGCGCCAGCCGGGCATTAAAAATATATCTGTGTAATATCACCACTCAGCCCGGAGAGACCGATAATTTTTCCTGCCGCGATCATCTGCTGGCTTTGGAAGACCATCTCGGTAAAAATTTCTTTGATATCATCGTCATTAATAACAAGATGGAAGGAAAGCTACCGGATCAGGTTAAATGGGTCACCGTCGACCCAAAACTCGAACAAGAGTATCCTGTTTATTTTTCCGACTTGCAAGATAACATGACGCCCTGGTTCCATAATTCGCAGAAACTGGCGCAAGTGATCAAGGATTTGTATCAGCAGCGGACCGGACCTTTGGTAGAATAGAAGATGAGCGAAATAACGTTCAGTTGTCGCATTATATTGGATGCTTGAACGAGAAAAGAAAAGATTTTCAACACAAATATAGGAGGTTCTACATGACAGTCAAAGTTGGCATCAATGGATTTGGACGGATTGGCCGCCAGGTGCTCAAAGCCATTCGGGATAACTATCCCAATGAGCTGGAAGTTGTTGCTTTCAATGATATTGGCGACTTGAAGACCATGGCTCACCTGCTCAAGTACGACTCGAACTATGGACGTTTTGATGGCGAAGTTGTCGTTGGGGATAATGAGCTGTTGATCGACGGTAAGCCGGTAAAAGTCTTCAAGCAGACCGACCCTGGGATGATCCCTTGGGGTGACCTGGGGGTGAAAATTGTCGTTGAGAGCACCGGCCTGTTCACCATCAAGAAGGATGGGGTCAACAAGAAAGGTAAAGTAGTTCAGGGGGCTGAGAACCATATCACCAAAGGCGGCGCGAAGAAAGTGATTATCTCTTCCCCGGCCGAAGGTGAGGACCTGACCGTTGTATTGGGCGTCAATGATGATCAATATGACCCGGCCAAGCACCACGTTGTTTCGAATGCCTCGTGCACGACCAATGGCCTGGCCCCGGCAGTCAAAGTGGTTCATGACAAATTCAAGATTGTCCGTGGCTTTATGACCACCATCCACGCTTATACGAATGACCAGAAGATCCTTGACCTGCCGCACAGCGACCTGCGCCGTGCGCGTGCCGCCGCCATGAGCATTATCCCCACCTCAACCGGGGCAGCCCGTGCCTTGAAGCTGGTCATCCCCGATATGGCTGGAAAGCTGGATGGATATGCATTGCGTGTCCCGACCTCCACCGTCTCGGTGATTGATTTGACGGTTGAAGTCGAAGTACCGACGACCACCGAGCAGCTACGGCAAGCATACCGCGATGCCGCGGCTGGCCCGCTGAAAGGTATCCTGCAAGCAGTCGAAGAGCCGCTGGTTAGCATTGACTATAAGGGCGATCCGCACAGCTCTTCAGTTGATCTGCCATTCACCATGGTGCTGGGCAAGGAAGCAGGCACGCTGCTCAAGGTCGTAGCCTGGTACGATAATGAATGGGGTTACTCGGTGCGCACAGCCGACCTGGCTGCCCTGATGGCAAAATCGTTATAGGGTGATGTGGATATCGTTGAATGCTGGATGATCTGATCCAGCATTCAACTTTTACCTACCCTCAAGAACGATTGTGGAGGCTGGAATGTTTAATAAAAAAAGTGTAGCTGATATCGACGTAAACGGAAAAAAAGTCCTGGTCCGCGTGGATTTCAACGTCCCGATTAAAAATGGCCAGGTCGGTGATGATACTCGCATTCGGGCTGCCTTACCGACCATCCGGTATTTGTTGGCTCACAATGCAGCGGTTATCTTGTGCTCGCACCTCGGGCGACCCAAGGGTGGACCGGATCCGGCTTTCTCGCTCAAGCCGGTGGCAGAACATCTGGCAGGCTTGCTCGGTCAGCCAGTAAACTTTGCTGGTGATTTTGCCGGCCCGTTATCGGTAGAGGCCGCAGCGAAAATAAAACCGGGTGACGTCCTGCTGTTGGAAAATACACGCTTCGAGGCCGGGGAGACTAAAAACAACCCGGAGCTTTCCCAAAGGCTGGCTTCCTTAGCAGATATCTTTGTGAATGATGCCTTCGGCTCTGCGCATCGCGCCCACTCCTCGACTGAAGGTGTGGCGCAGTATTTACCGGCCGTGTCCGGCTTTCTCATGGAAAAAGAGATCCAATATCTGGGCGAGGCCATCGCCAATCCCAAGCGCCCATTTATCGCCATCTTGGGCGGGGCAAAAGTCAGTGATAAGATCGGCGTGATCCGCAACTTGTTAAAAATCACCGATCAGGTCTTGATCGGTGGTGGGATGGCCAACACCTTCTTCAAGGCTGAGGGCTATCCGATGGGTGATTCGCTGGTAGAAGACGAGGCCCTGGAGACTGCTAGAGAGCTGCTGGCTGAAGGTGGGCAGCATCTACGCCTACCGGTGGATGTGGTGATTGCCGATCGGATGGAAAATGAGGCCCAAAGCAAGACAGTATCGGTAGGCGCTGTCCCGGAAGGCTGGCGCATCCTGGATATCGGACCCGAAACCATCCAGGCGTATGCCAAAGCGATTCAATCGGCGAATACGGTGGTCTGGAATGGCCCGATGGGTGTTTTCGAGTTACCAAAATTTGCGACGGGAACCTTCGGAATTGCCCAGGCCGTGGCAGACAGCGGTGCGACATCGATCATCGGCGGAGGCGACTCAGTTGCGGCAGTCAATCAGTCCGGATTGGCCGGGAAAATTACCCACATCTCGACGGGCGGCGGAGCCTCCCTCGAAATGCTAGAGGGGATCGTCCTGCCCGGCGTTGCCGCCCTCCAAGATAAATCATAGGGAAAATGGGTATTGCGGGGGATTTCCCCCGCAATACCTTTCTGGATCAAGACAAGAGGCCATCCATGGAAAAACCATATGGGCGCGTCCCTGTTGTTGCAGGGAACTGGAAGATGTTCAAGACTGTGTCTGAAACTCGTCACTTAATCTCGGAGTTTGTTCCAGGGCTTCAGACCCTTAAGGGTGTGGAGAAAGTGATCTGCCCGCCATTTACTTCCTTGCTGGCGGCTGCCGCTTTGCTGGAAGGGACCGAGATTGGCCTGGGCGCACAGGATATGCATTGGGAGTCATCCGGCGCTTACACCGGGGAAATTTCACCGGGAATGGTCGCCGAGATCTGCCGTTACGTCATTTTAGGGCATTCAGAGCGCCGAAGTTATTTCGGCGAGACCGATGAGACGGTCAATCGAAAGTTCAAGGCTGCCCTGGCACACAATCTCATCCCGATTGTGTGTGTGGGAGAAACACTGGCGGAGAATGAAGCCGGGCTGACCGCACAGGTCGTGTCGCGGCAGGTGCATGAAGGATTGGCCGGCTTGACAACCACGCCCGACCTGATCGCGACCAGTGCAGACTGCATCATTGTTGCTTATGAGCCGGTGTGGGCGATTGGCACCGGGCGGGCAGCGACGGCCGAAGGCGCCAACGCTGTGCTGGCCAATATCATCCGGCCGGCCCTGGCCGACCTGTTTGGCGAGGCCTTTTCTTATTCGGTTCGGATTCTGTACGGCGGCTCAGTGAACAGCAGCAATGCCGCCGAATTTTTTGCCCAACCGGAAATTGATGGCGCACTGGTGGGCGGCGCCAGCCTGAAAGTTGCGGAATTTACTGCCATCGTTCAAGCTGCTGGAAATTGATCAATCTGCAAGCACTGGGGTGGCTGCTGGTGATCCTGGCGCCACTCCTTTTATTTCAACGCTACCTGCACCGGGAGCTGCAGGCAGTTCTTCTGATTCTCACTCGCCGTGCCGATTTGACGATCATGCTTTTTTCCTTGATCTTCTTACCTGGGGTGGTGTTGCATGAAGCCAGTCATTGGCTGATGGCAAAACTTCTCAGGGTGCCAACCGGTCGATTTTCAATCCTGCCGCGCCCGATGGGGAATGGACGGCTGCAGATGGGGTTTGTCGAGACAGCCAGC
>JAGDMX010000372.1 GCA_017860725.1 Chloroflexota bacterium
TGTTTGAAGTGGTGTCGGCTTATTCGACCACCGGGCTATCGTTGGGTATCACGACGGGATTGAACACATTCGGGCGTTTGGTCGTTATATTCACCATGTTCGCCGGGCGCCTGGGGGCAATCACAATCATGATATCTCTGCTGGGGCGCGACAGGGGCAAGAAATTGATTGATTATCCGGAAGAATCTATCCTGATCGGCTGATACTGAACTAAAAACCATGAACACAATAAAACCAGAGAAGAAACATCTGACTTCCGACTTGCTGGCGGGTCTCACTTTTGCCCTGGTGAATATCCCCCAGGCGATGGCGCATGCTTTGCTGGCGGCAGTCAACCCGGTATTTGGCCTGTACACTCTGATGTTGGCGACACCAGTCGGAGCCCTGTTTACCGGCGCAACGTTCATGAACGTTTCGACCACCAGCGCTTTGGCGGTGGCTGCCGGTGATACCCTAATTTCCTACTCATCTAGCTCGCGTGAATCGGTCCTGGTAACCCTGGTGCTCCTGATCGGTGTTTTCCAGGTTATTCTGGGCTTGTTACGTCTAGGCTGGCTAACCCGCTTTATCCCATTTTCAGTGATGACCGGCTTTATGACAGGGGTGGCAGCGCTGATCATCATAGGCCAGCTCGGTGATTTTACCGGTTACTATAGTACTGCCTCGGGCAAAATACCCCAGTTAGCTGATCTGGTTTTGAACAGGGAATCGATCGAATGGGCAACGACTGCAATCGGATTGTTGACGATCCTACTGATCTTATGGCTGAGAAAAACACGCCTGAACAGGTTTTCACTGATCTTCGCACTCCTACTGGCTTCCGGGGTAGCTGTCGTAATGAACCAGGTAATCACAGCAAATATCAAGTTGGTGGGGGATGTCGCCGACGTACCGCGTGCGCTTCCCAGCCTGGTATTACCTGATCCAGCGCTTATAACCCGTCTGATTATTCCGGCGATCACCATTGGAATCATCGGCCTGGTTCAGGGTGCTGGTGTCAGCCAAACCTTCCCGAATCCAGATGGGAAGTTTTCTGATGTCTCCCGCGATTTTCTCGGGCAGGGAGTCGCCAACCTGGCAGCCGGCTTCTTCCGCGGCATCCCGGCCGGGGGATCCAGCTCGGGCACGGCGCTCATGGTCAGCGCAGGAGCCCGTTCTCGCTGGGCAAACATTTTTGGCGGAATCATTGTCGCCATCGTAGTTTTGCTGTTTGCCAATTTGATTGAGCTGGTTGCCATGCCGGCTCTGGCAGGGCTGGTGATTGTGGCTGGTATCCAGATGATCAACGTGAATGCCGTTCAAACGGTGTGGCAAACAAACAAAGTGGCGCGTGTCATTATGCTGATCACTTTTGGCTCTACACTGGTCCTGCCACTCCAATATGCCGTGTTGCTCGGAGTGGCACTCTCTCTGATGCTGGCTATTTTCCAGCAGTCGAATACCCTCCGGGTCATGGAATGGGTGCCCCAGGAGTACGGATGGCCGATTGAGCGACCAGCTCCTCGCCAGCTTGAATCCGGTAAAATAACGACGCTTTTTATCTATGGCAACCTTTTCTATGCCGCAGCCCCCGCATTCGAGAACAGCCTGCCCGCTGTCGAGGGTGCAAAACGTGCCGTCGTGATCTTGATCATGCGAGGCTACGAAGATATTGGCAGCACCGTTATCGCAGTCCTGCGTCGTTACACACAAGACTTGCAATCCAATGATAGCAAATTGATCCTGGCTGGTGTTGCTCCTGCATTGTATGCTCAGCTTGAGCGTACGGGGATGCTCGCCCTAATCGGCGAGGAGAATATCTTCCCTGCTACAGAAGCGCTGGGTGAATCGGGCAATGCCGCTCTGCGTGCAGCAAAGGAATGGCTGGCGAAGTCTCCACTGCATGGCGAGAAGAGAGATTAAATAAGGCAACGAAGTGGTTCGATGGATAGAATGACTACGATTGCTGTCTTGATGATCACTATTTATTACTATGCACAAATATTCCTATTCGGCGCAACTATTACCAGGGTTTATGCTCAAAGGTATGGCTCGATGCTTGAATCGCCTTAATACCATTACCGTGAATTCGGGATAAAAGGATTTTGGGTGGGGGGTATCAATCCGATCCTGGCAAGACAACCAGCTTAACCCCGTATTGGTTTCATTACTTATGGTCGGGAGCTTCGACAACCGCTCATCATACTGTGCGCCCCCGACCGGCGATGGATTATAATCACATCCATTGTTTAATACGATGTCACCGGTTGCCATACCGGATACGTTGTTGATCCCTTCTTTATGAGACGTCTGGTTCTGTTTACCCTCACCTTGCTTGCCATCTTGATCCTGGTGGTCCCCGCGCGAGCTCAAAGCGAAGATCCGCCTCAGCCTGCACCACTCGTCCTCACCGGTGAGCAGGGAGAATACTCACTGGGTCGCCAGATGGATATCCTGGAAGACCCCAGCGGAGAGCTTACTATTAATGAAGTTACCTCCTCTGGAATCGCCTCTCTTTTTATACCCAGCTCGGTGGATGTACCTAATTACGGCTACACTTCCTCGGTTTTCTGGCTCCGGCTACCTTTACGCAACGAAGCCAGTTTAACCAATCAATGGCTGCTGGAAGCAAATTTTCAAAACTTGAATTATGTGGATCTATACCTGCCATCCGAGGCGGGTGGCTATCTGGTGAAGGAAACCGGCGCTCTGCGGCCTTTCGACACACGCGACTTTCCTTATTATCACATTGTCTTTGAATTGCCACTGGCTTATCAAGCTGAACAAACGTTTTATATTCGCGTCGAGAGCGGCTCATCCATGACGTTAGCCTTCACCCTCTGGTCGCCGGAAACATTTGCGGTGAATAAAATCTCCGATATGTTGGGGGTCGGTTTGTTCTACGGCGCCCTGTTGATTGCATTAGGCTATCACCTGTTCCTGCTATTTTCATTGAGAGAAGCCAACTACTTTTACTTTGTTCTGTTCCTGGCCAGCTCAATTTTATTTTGGGCTACTTATGAAGGGATTGCCGACCAGTTTCTCTGGCCCGGTTTTTCCGAACAGAAACTCCCCATACTAGTGATCACTATGTCGCTATTTTTTATGGCTTCCTTGAAGTTTAGTGATGTCTTTTTGGAGCAGAAGACCCGGTCACCGCGCCTCCACCAACTCTTCAACCTCGGTATCGGGCTGTGGGGTCTGATGATCGCCGTCGTGCCGTTCTTCAGCTTCGGCTTTATGGCAGAAATCACTTCGGTTTTAATTCTTGTGACACCTGTATTCGCGGCTCTTGCTGGAATTTACCATTGGAAACAGGGATACCACCCGGCACAGTTTTATCTCATTTCCTGGCTCGGATATATCATAGGTTTGTTAACTGTAGAATTGGTGCGACTGGGCATCCTGCCGAGTACACCACTTACCGAAAAGTTCTACCATCTTGGATTGATCTGGTTGGTTTTGATGTGGTCGTTGGCTCTTGCCAACCGCATCAACCAACTCAAAATAGAGACGGAAGACGCCAACCGCAAACTGCTTAAAAGCGAGAACAAGTTGTCCCAGACTTTGGAGGGATTGCCCATCGGGGTGGTGGTTTACGGGACGGAGCGCCGACCAGGGGGATTCGGCCGGATGTCTCCGCCCGGCGTACTTTGGCCGAGGCGATGAAGTATTTCTCCTTCCGTGTTGCCGGCAGCGATCAAGATTACCCGGTTGAGCGCAATCCGATCTCAGAAGCTTTTGAAGGAAAAATTTCCTCGGTGGATGATGTTGAGGCCGATCTGATTGACCGGCGCGTCCCGCTGGAAATCTGGGCTAACCCGGTGCGGGATGAGCAGGGCAACATTGAATCGGTTGTGGCTGCTTTTCAAGATATTACCCAACGCCGACAGACGCAAGCCGAACTGGAGGAACACCGACGCCATCTCGAGCAACTGGTCGACCAGAGGACTGCGGAATTAAGTGCGACCAATGAGCTGCTACTTGCGGAGAATACAAGGCGTCAGCGCCTGGAAGACATCCTTAACTTGCGCTTGGAGTGGCTGATCCTAGTCAATCAAGTCAACCAGCGCATAACAAGTACGCGCGACCTGCCGCAGGCGTATCAAAAACTCACCGAGATGATAAAGAAAGTATTGAACCCAAACGATGCTTTCCTAGCTGAGCTCGACGACCAGGGCAAGGAACTTAAGCTGTTGTCCCATACCTGCCAGGATACTTCACATCCTGATTTAACGGGAACGATGATATCACTCCAATATCCCGGCCTCACCGACTGGCGTTTTGAGGGAGGAGAACCGTTCATATTTACTCGCAGTCAGCTCATGGATCGGAATGGACCGATCAGTGCGCATTATCAGCACACTCAAAGCCAGCATTTTATCATCGTACCGCAGCGGTTTGATGACGACATGATAGGGTTGCTGGGGTTGGAGTTCTTAGAACCAGGAAGGATGTTCTCCTCTGACGAGATTGCCATGGCCGAGAGAATCTGGTTCGATATTGCACAGGTGAGGGAGAAAGCCCGCATAGCCGAAAAAAGCGAGAACATGATTGTAGTCGAGGAGCGCAACCGCTTGGCGCGCGACCTGCACGACTCGGTGACACAAGTTTTATTCTCCGCCAGCCTGGTGGCCGAGGTACTGCCCAGAATCTGGCAACGCGATCCGGATAAGGCTCTGCGTAGCCTGGAGGAGTTGCGCCTGCTGACACGCGGCGCCTTGGCTGAAATGCGCACGATGCTGCTCGAGCTGCGACCCACAGCCGTGAGCAAGACCCAGCTAGAAGATCTCCTGGCTCAGCTAACCGAAGCCATCACCAGCCGCTCCAAATTGCCGTTTCAATTGTATATTGAACGCATCCCTACCCTGCCGCAAGAAGTACATACCAGTTTCTATCGCATCGCCCAGGAAAGCCTGAACAATGTCGTTAAGCATGCCCAGGCAAGTCAAGTTTCCATCAGTCTGAGTGCTACCCCGTCAATACTGGATTCAAGCGAGGATTGGAAAGGGAAGGTAATCATGACGATCCGCGATGATGGGCGCGGTTATTCCCTACAGAATGGTCAGACAGAACATCTGGGGTTGGAGATTATGCGCGAACGCGCTGCAATAATCGGGGCCTCATTATTGATAGACAGCCAGCCCGGTAAAGGGACTGAAGTCACCCTGGTCTGGCAAAATTGATCAAAGGAAATCTCAGTGGTAAACACACAACCGATACGAATATTGCTTGTTGATGACCACGCCTTGGTGCGCAGTGGGTTGAGAAATTTCATATACGGATACGAATGGATGGAACCGGTCGGCGAAGCCAGTAACGGCGCAGAAGCCATTGAGTTCTGCATGCAGAATGAGGTGGACGTGGTGTTAATGGACATGATTATGCCGGTGATGGATGGAGTCCAGGCCACCCGGAGGATTATGGAATTAAATAAATCCATCAACATCGTCATCTTGACCAGCTTCCACGAGCAGGACATGGTTGAACAAGCGTTGAAAGCCGGAGCAACCAGTTACATGTTGAAGAATGTAACCGCGGCCGAGTTGGCTAAGACGATCCGGTCGGCCCACGAAGGGCACTCGACACTGGCACCAGAAGCCACGGAAGCCTTGATCCATGCGACCCGGCATCAACAAGCCGTTGGAAAGGATCTGACCGATCGGGAGCGGGAGGTATTAGCCCTGCTTGCCAAAGGATTTTCCAATGCCGA
>JAGDMX010000373.1 GCA_017860725.1 Chloroflexota bacterium
CACCCTGACCGCCGGGGTGGTGACCTACACGCCGGACGCCAATTATGTTGGCTCGGACAGCTTCACCTACACGGTCAGCGACGGCGACCTGACGGATGAAGGCATGGTCAGCGTGACGGTGGCGAATGTCAACCATGCACCGGTGGCGGTGGATGACGCTTACACAGTATTTGTAAATATGCCGTTGACCGTCTCTAATCAGGATGGTGTGTTGAAGAACGATAGCGACCTGGACGGTGACAACCTGATCGCAATCCTTGTGGATGGGACGAGTCATGGTTCATTACAACTCAATGCTGATGGATCGTTCGTCTATACACCGGCTGCCGATTTTTATGGTACAGATTCCTTTACCTACAAAGTCTTTGATGGGTCGGCACACTCCAGCACCGTAACGGTGACGATCTCTGTCCAGGTACCCATATTCCTGCCGCTCATTAACGGGTAGTAATACGATAACCTGAGGCCGTTGGTACAACCTGGCCGGCAGCCAATGTTTATTTATCCAAAGTCAATCCTTGATAAATAAGCGGTTGCCGGCCAGTATCTAATTGTGATGAGACTTGCCAGTTAGTTGACTACCTTGAAAATTGACATCCGTTGAGCGGCTCAATAATTGTCAGGCACTTTTCGAATTCCGATTCGGCTGTTCAGGCTCAACTGAACAGCCTTTTTGCATTTCCAAGTTCGCATACCGATGTCCTTGCCCTATCCATTGCTTGCCTGGTAGAAATTACGCCGCGACGCTATCTTCATGTTAGTGCGTCGGTGGGCAATGGTCTGGTTCGGATGACGTAGACAACGGACGAAAACCCGATTATATTTCGTTTGTCTAACACATTATTTGGAGGTACTCCATAGTCGACTCCTGATGGAGTTTACTAATACACTGGATCTATCGCTCAAAAACTCAAGCAGGTAGGGTGATATCTCAAGCTTTTCGAAGCTAACGATCTATCAATTTCAGTATATGATACACTTCACCAGCTTGGGTTCCCGTATTAGGATGACAAATGTTGATGTGTACGTACAATGAATGGGTATCGCATAAAAATCGAGATCGTCTAACGGCCTTCCTCGGGTCATTGGCTGCGCATTTGAAGGATATTCTGCATGACATAGATCTGCTTGAAGAAAGTTTTGTAAAAACACCATGAATTTCGTCGAAAATATTCTCGGTGCCATGCAGGTTGGCGGCACATTGCTTCTATCGCCAATCCTGCGCGGCTGGTACAACCGCTGGGGGGCGACTCCCGAAGAAGTCACAAAACCGCTACCCGGTGACGAGCTTGTGCCCGAACCTCGCCTGGGGTATACCCACGCGATCACTATCGAAGCCTCACCTGAGAATATCTGGCCGTGGCTGGCGCAGATGGGACAGGGGCGCGGCGGCCTTTACAGTTATGATGGCCTGGAAAACCTGGCGGGCTGTAATATTCACAGCGTGGAGCACGTCCTCTCGGAATACCAAATCCTGCAGGTGGGTGATCTCATCCGCCTGGGGCCGCAGGGCTATCCATGCTTCGCGGCGTCATCTGTTGATCCAGGCCGAACGCTGGTGTTGATCAGCGCCGATCCAAAGACTGGGCAAGCGGTACAACCCACAGCACAGATAGACAAAGGTTACTCCATCGCCACCTGGCAGTTCATCCTCCAGCCACTGGATGAAAATACCACGCGCCTGTTAGTACGCCAGCGTCTGTCATACAGCTCCGATCTCACCTGGGTGTGGCGCCTGACCGAACCGGTGGCTTTTGTGATGGAGCGTAAGATGATGCTTGGCATCCGGAGGCGGGCTGAGAAAAATCATGTCGGATAAAATCCTTGTAGCTTATGCCAGTCGCTTCGGTGCCACAGCCGGTGTGGCTGAGGCAATCGGCAAGAACCTCGCTGAGCACGGCGCACAGGTGGATGTGCTGCCGATCAAGGCAGTCAAAGATATCTCGCCTTACCGGGCAGTCGTCGTTGGCAGTGCCATCAACGCTGGGGCCTGGCTGCCTGAAGCTCTGCAGTTTGTGCAGGAGCATCAAGCCGATTTAAGGCGCAAGCCTTTCGCTGCCTTTCTTGTGTGCATGACTTTAACTATGAAAAATGGAGAGCAGTACCGTAGCCATGTATCCACCTGGCTCGAGCCGGTGCGGGCGCTGGTACGGCCGGTCAGTGAGGGACTTTTTGCCGGGGCGCTGGACATCGGTAAAATCCCCTCCTTCAGTGACCGGTTGAAGTTCCGCATAAGCGTGCTGTCCGGTGTCTGGAAAGAGGGTGATCACCGTGATTGGAATGCCATCCATGCCTGGGCAGAAAGCTTGTATCCACTGCTGATCTCCGTGTCATGATATGACAACATTATTTAATTAACGTGAATTCGGGATAAAAGGATTTTGGAATAAACCCAAAACACCTGTTTTTCCTTATCCCGAACTGACTTTAATTATTACATTGTCCTCCACCGGTCTTAACACAACTCTGGTGGTTTGGGCTGAGAAAATTAAAAAGTCGGCTCTCGCTTTGGCATGTAAAATACCTGTTTAGATCGAGCGCCGGTTTATAATTGCATATCCTTGTTCTCCGCTCTTTGAGTCGATAGCTGTCTTCACCATAAACAAAATCGTTCAGGGCGCTTCCGGGCGATCTTAGCCTCAGAAAGGATTACCAATGAGAGTTTTATTTATCGGCGGAACCGGAATCATAAGCTCGGCCTGTTCAGAGTTGGCTCTGCAAAACGGTATCGATCTCTACTTGTTGAGCCGCGGCCAGAGCATTCGACCTGTGCCTGCGGGTGCAACAGTTCTCCACGGCGATATCCGACAACCTGCGGCTGTATTGGCTGCGTTAGGTGACCTGACCTTTGACGCGGTAGTGAACTGGGTTGCTTATACCCCAGATCAGGTTCAAAGCGACCTGGAGCTATTTCGCCGTCGCACCACGCAATACGTTTTTATCAGCTCGGCTTCTGCATACCAGAAACCACCTGGGTTTTTACCGATCCGGGAGAGCACACCACTGGTCAACCCTTTTTGGCAATACTCCCGCGACAAGGCCGCATGCGAGGCCTTTCTGGAGCAGGCGGGACGCCAGGAGGGCTTCCCCTTCACCATCGTACGCCCTTCACATACATACGATCGCACCCTGCTTCCTTTCCATGGCGGTTACACAACCGTAGCCCGTATGCGCTCTGGCAAACCGGTGGTCGTCCATGGCGACGGGACCTCACTCTGGACGCTGACACACCATCGCGATTTCGCCGTTGGTTTTGTCGGTCTGCTCGGTAATCCTCATGCCCTCGGACAAAGCTTCCACATTACTTCTGATGAGTGGCTGAGCTGGAATCAGATCTATACGATCATCGCCCAGGCTGCAGGTGCTGAGCCACGCTTGGTGCACGTCCCCTCCGAGTTGATCGCACGATATGACCCGGAGTGGGGTAGCTCGCTGCTTGGCGATAAGGCGCATAGTATTATTTTCGATAACAGCAAAATTCGCCAGCTCGTTCCCCAATTCCAGCCTGCAATCCCGTTCTGGCAAGGGGCGCAGGAGATCATCGCCTGGTATGATGCTGACGTCTCCCGCCAGGTGGTGGATCCA
>JAGDMX010000374.1 GCA_017860725.1 Chloroflexota bacterium
AAATGTAGTCGACATCCCCGCCATCAAAGCCTCCGGTCTCAAGATTGGTGTCGATCCCATGGGCGGCGCCAGCGTGGGCTTCTGGCAGCCGATCGCCGACATGTACGGTCTGAACCTTGAGGTGGTTAACCCGCGCGTGGATCCAACCTTTGGCTTTATGACTGTGGACAGGGATGGCAAAATCCGCATGGATTGCTCGTCTCCCTATGCCATGGCCAGCCTGATCGTCCTCAAAGATCGCTTTGATATTGCCTTCGGCAATGACTCAGACTCTGACCGGCACGGCATCGTCACGCCCAGCGTCGGTCTCATGAACCCCAATCATTACCTGTCGGTTGCCATCTGGTATCTATACCAGCACCGGCCGGGCTGGCGTGCCGATGCGGCTGTCGGCAAGACGCTGGTATCCAGCTCGATGATTGATCGCGTGGCCGCCTATCTGGGCCGGCGGCTGGCCGAAGTGCCAGTCGGCTTCAAATGGTTCGTCGATGGCCTGGTGGATGGTTCCTTTGGCTTTGGCGGTGAAGAGAGCGCCGGCGCCTCCTTCCTACGTCAGGATGGGACCGTATGGACCACCGACAAGGATGGAATCATCCTCGACCTGCTGGCGGCTGAGATAACCGCTGTAACAGGTCGCGATCCGGGCGTGCATTATAGGGCTTTGACAGAGCAATTCGGCGATCCGGTATATGAACGCGCTGACGTCGTCGCCACACCAGACCAAAAAGCCGCGCTGGAACGTCTCTCACCAGAAATGGTCACAGCACAGGAGATGGCGGGCGAGAAGATCGTTGCCAAGCTCACCCGTGCACCTTTCAATGATGCTCCGATCGGCGGACTGAAGGTAGTCACCGAGAATGGCTGGTTTGCGGCCAGGCCATCGGGCACCGAGGACATCTACAAGATCTACGCCGAGAGCTTCCGGGGTGCAGATCATCTGCAGCAAATCTTCAGCGAAGCCCAGGCCATCGTCGCAGCCGCATTCAAGGAGGCAGGCTTATAAACTACGCCTTCCCAGGAATGGCTAACGACAGGGTATAAAAAGGTATCCAAAGGAACACCATATCATCCCGTAAAGAGAAAAAGCGGCTTCGATCAGCCTTCGAAACCTCCTGGAAATAAAAACTGTGAATGGGCCAGTATGGTCGGCCCATTCACAGCATAAATTGAGAATTCCAAGCGGTAGCTATCATTGTGTGTTTCAAGCAGCCCGCGCAGACGAGCGCTCATTTGTAGCGACAGCGCATCACTCCTCCGGGCACGGAGTGGGGCAAGGAACCAGGGCTGTCTGATTCGCACGTACCATCACGACCCAGGCAGGTAGGATTGCAACCACAGAAAGGGCTGCCCCAGTCCAATTAGGCAGGGTTGCACCCGCAGTAAAAATGACCCCCGCGATTGCAGTACTGATAATGATCGCCAGGCTGACCGCGGACTGAAAGACACCCAATACGCCGCCGCGCAGTGATTCATCCACCGTACGAGTCGCCAGAGTTTGGAGCGGAGGCATGGTCAAACCCATTCCAACCGCGAAGAGGAGCGATCCCACCCCCGCCAGCCAGGGGGAGGTAAACACCGCATAGATCATCAGAGCAACTGCGCGAAATAGATTCCCCAGGATGACCAGACGTGCATCACCAAAGCGCTCTTTCAACGGGCGGATCAGCCAGGTCTGAGTCACGAATTGCCCAACTCCCACTAATGCCAATAGTAAACCGACGCCCAGGTTGGTATTGTTGATGCTTGCCTTGGGAAAAAGGATCGCCGCGGCGTACAAGGCAAATGTGGCTTGCAGCATTCCTAATCCGAACTGGCCAATGAACCCAACCGCCAGGATCAGCATCAATGGGGTATTTCGCATGACCTCGGTCGGACTGAGCCTGATAAGTTGCCCTGTACCAGAGGCTGATGGGCGAACTCCACGCACAGGGTTAGCCGAACGAGGCAGTACTACTTTATCCTTCTGTACGGTCTCCTCTAACATCAGGCACATCCCTGCGGTGACCAGTGAAGCTATTCCGGCAATCACGAACGGAAATCGCGGCCCAAACCAGGAGGAGAATAAACCTCCCAGAGCCGGGCCAATAATAAAGCCGATCCCGAAAGCTGCAAAGATGTAACCAAAGGCTTCGGTCCTTTGCTCCCTCGGAGTTATGTCAGTGACATAAGCCTGAGCGATGATTATATTGCCGCCGGTGATGCCGTCTACCACCCGGGCAGCGAATAGCAACCAGGCGCTGCCTGCTGCCGCCATTAAAAAGAAACTGGCTGCTGAACCGAGCTGGCTTATGATCAGGAGCGGAATGCGCCCGTATCGATCGGAGAGCTGACCTAAGAGCGGGCCGGCGAAGAACTGGGCAATGAAAAATGAGGATACCAACAGCGAGACGCTGGCAGGAGACAAGTCGAACTTGCGCTCGGCGAATAAGGGCAAGATAGGCAGGATCAAAGCCGCACCGGCTATTTGCACAAACACGATGCTCAAAATCGTTAATAAACGACGATCATACTTACGTATCATAGGACTATCCGACATAAGATTCTACTACACAAATATTATAATATTGGTAAGATTTATACAATATGGGCATGCAGGGGCTACCTCACAAGTCATTTCGGGTATTGCCCCAGTCCGATGTAGATGATTCTTGGGGAACGAGAATCGACATAGGGTGGACTCGTTCTACAAACCCCGCTTTTTGGGCAGCCTGGTAAACGGGTAAAACTTTAGCTCGAAGTTTATGCAGCAGTTGTTATAATCTATCTAAATCGATGAAAGCACATTGGGATAAAGTATATTCTTCAAGACCAATAACCCCAATAACCCAACTGGGTTGGTATGAGCTTCTACCAACGCCGTCTCTCACGCTTATCGAACGGTGTGCTCTTGATAAAAAAGACGCGATTTTAGATGTCGGCACAGGAGCCACAACTCTGCTCCATGCTCTGCTTGAACAGGGGTATCAAAACATCGTTGCCCTAGATATTAGCGAAATCGCGCTGGGGATTGCAAGAACAGAAATGGGATCAAAATACGCTACCTATATCCATTGGATTGTCGATGATATTACCAACCCGACCAGGATATCTGAATTACCTGAAATCGCCCTATGGCATGATCGAGCAGTTTTCCATTTCTTTACAGATGACCAACAACGTCAAAATTATTACTCCGCGTTATTAAGAGTGCTCCGTCCAGGTGGATACGTAATAATCGCAACCTTTGCGATCGGCGGGGCGACAAAATGCAGCGGCCTGAATGTCAGGAACTACGACAAGGAAGCCCTGATCCAATTTTTAGGCCCCGATTTTAGGATTGTGGACAGTATGGATTATCTCTATCAAATGCCCTCCGGCGATTTACGTCCATATGTTTACACTCTGTTCCAAAGGAAGAAAACTACTTAACCCGCTCATATGTAAAATTTCTGTAACGCCTGAGGGAATTATATATGGGAACCGGAACAAGTTCGGATACGCATCAAGAAACTTCTGCCGATTCTGGGCGGATTATTCGTCCGGCTATCCTAGCTGAGCAGACGGGAATTTGGAAATGGTTACCCGGCCTGTATGTATTGCGACATTATCGCATAAACTGGCTGCGCAACGATCTGGTAGCCGGGTTGGTCCTCACCGCGGTGCTTGTACCGGTTGGCATGGGTTATGCGGAAGCGGCCGGGATCCCCGCGATTTACGGTTTGTATGCCACCATCCTCCCATTGCTCGCCTATGCCGTTTTTGGTCCCAGCCGTATTTTAGTCATAGGACCAGATTCATCATTGGCGGCGATCATCGCTGCCGTGATTGTGCCGCTGGCGGCCGGCGATCCAGCGCGCACGGTAGCCCTGGCGGGGATGCTGGCGATCTTAACGGGCATTTTGTGCATTCTTGCGGGTCTGGCGCGTCTGGGGTTTATCACCGAGCTGTTATCCAAGCCGATTCGATACGGTTATATGAATGGCATCGCCCTGACTGTATTGGTTGGACAGCTCCCCAAGCTGTTTGGTTTCTCAGCCGAAGGGAATGGTGTGCTCGCACAAACGGCTGCTTTTATCCAGGGAGTTCTCACCGGGATGACCAATTGGGTAACCCTGGCATTGGGGGCTGCCACTCTGATATTTATTTTGATATTCAAACGTTTCAAGCGCTTCCCTGCCGTGCTTGTGGCAGTGGTGGGAGCGACCGTCGTGACTGCTGTCTTTAACCTGAGCACCCAGGCAGGAGTGGCCGTCGTAGGTGAGCTCCCCCAAGGATTACCTTCTTTTACTATTCCATGGGTCCGATTGGAGGATCTTGGACCATTGCTGGTGGCTGCGATCACTATAGCGGTGGTGTCTTTTGCCGATACCAGTGTGCTCTCGCGCAGCCTGGCTGCCAAGAGCGGTGCGTATGTAAACCCGAATCAGGAGATGATTGGCCTGGGTGTAGCAAACATCTCGGCGGGTTTCTTCCAGGGTTTTTCAATCAGCGCCAGCGCCTCGCGCACCCCAGTAGCTGAATCGTCTGGATCCAAGACGCAGCTGACCGGAGTAACCGGAGCGGTCGTCATTGCCCTATTGTTAGTCTTTGCGCCCAGCCTGTTGAAAAACCTGCCGACTACCGCTCTTGCAGCGGTGGTTATCGCCTCTGCGATCGGCTTGATTGAGATCCATGATCTGCGCCGTATCTATCGCATCCAGCAATGGGAATTCTGGCTATCGATAGCCTGCTTTTTGGGGGTGGCGATCCTTGGACCCATTCCTGGTATTTTACTTGCGATCATCATAGCTCTGCTTGAGTTCGTTTGGGACGGATGGCGTCCGCATTACGCTGTCCTGGGACGGGCGGATGGTGTGAAAGGCTACCATGACATCACCCGTTACCCAGATGCCCGCCGCATACCTGGATTGGTGCTTTTCCGCTGGGATGCACCCTTGTTCTTCGCTAACGCTGAGCAGTTCCACGAGCAGGTATTAATTGCGGTCAACGCCTCTCCCACACCGGTACGCTGGTTCGTTGTGGCTGCCGAGCCGGTCACCAGCGTAGACGTCACCGCCGCAGATATGCTGGCTGAGCTAGACGACGAGCTGCGCAATGCGGAAATCCAACTTATCTTCGCCGAAATGAAGGACCCTGTCAAAGATAAACTGAAACGCTTTGGTCTATCCGATCGTTTCGGCGATGATCATTTCTTCCCGACCATCGGGCAGGTAGTAAGTGCCTACCTGGGTTCGAGCGGCATCACCTGGGTGGATTGGGAAGACAAAACCTGAAACCGCTTGACAGAACTTATGTTCTGGTTTACAATTAACCTATTCTGATCTTTAATATACAAATTATTAGGAGGTAGTTCCATGAACCGTTTCACCCATTTCGAGCTCGTTACTGACGATTTGGAAAAAACCGCTGATTTTTACAGCACAGTGTTTGGCTGGCAGTTCCAAAAATGGGAAGGTCCAGTCGATTATTGGATGATTACCACTGGAGATAGAAGTACCCCTGGCATTAACGGTGGCCTTATGCAGGCGAATGGTCCATTTAGCGGAACGGTCAATACAATCGAAGTTGATGATATCGATGCTGCAATCGCAAAAGTCAAAGCATGTGGTGGCGAGATAATATTCGAGAAAGACGCTATTCCTGGAGTTGGTTACCAGGCCTATTTCAAGGATAATGCCGGGATCATGGTCGGCTTACACCAGGCAGACCCAAAGGCTGGAATGTAGATACCTTAAGTGGTTGAAGAACAAAAAAGAATTTGCACTCGATAGGGTCCCGAGTGCAAATTCTTTTTATAACTGATTCGATAGCATGATCTATATTACATAATATAATATTGTAAATGCTCACGCGCTTAACCGCAGGCGTCAAAACAAGCGTTTTCTTCTTCTTCCGGCCAATTACTATAATCCGGAGTTATCACCAGACCAGTCTGAGACCAGACCTGGTAGCCGGATTGACGGTAGCAGTTATCCTGTTGCCACAAGCAATCGCCTATGCCTTGATGGCTGGAATTCCTCCTCAACTTGGGCTCTACTCTGCGATTGTCGCTGCTATCATTGGCGCACTTTGGGGTTCGTCCAATCAGTTACAAACCGGCCCAACCAATACCGCGTCCGTATTGGTGCTGACGACTCTACTACCAATTGCTGTCGCTGGATCGCCAAAATTCCTGGCGGCGGCGAGTTTGTTAGCTTTAATGGTTGGAGTTTTCCGCCTTTTATTGGGAGTAGCTCGCCTGGGTTTACTGGTCAATTTTGTATCCGACTCGGTCATTATCGGTTTCACCGCTGGGGCGGGTGTGTTGATTTGGATTAACCAG
>JAGDMX010000062.1 GCA_017860725.1 Chloroflexota bacterium
CCAGTTGTGCATCGCCTGCTACCAGCAGCGAGCCGGAGTCGCCGCCTTGCGACATGTTGCCGGTCACGATCTGGTTCTCGAAGGTGGCGGTGCGCCCCGAGCCATAGCTGATGGTGACGGTCGAGCCCAGTACGGTAATCTGCCCGCTCGTGGTGGCGGTAGTGCGCCCCGATTTGCGTACCGCCATCCCCAGCGCCGCCTCCATCGTGCCGCTCACCGTGCCGATGTCGATGATGTCGTCCAGGATGTCACTGTCGTTGATCGGGCGGGCGACGGCGCCATCCACCAGGTTGGTCGCCTGCAGGTTCACCTGGATGGCCTGCACGCGGTGGCTGGAGCCGACGAGTTTCGCCAGGGCGTTGCCCACCTCGGCAAAGCCGTTGGCGATGCCGCACGAGGGTGGCGCTTCATTGAACTGGATCGGGCAGAAGCGTTCCAGGTGTGCTAGAGTATCCGTGCTCGCCTGCCCGCCGTCTGCCGGTCCGGGCTGCAGGATAGCGTCTCCTGGATTGCCGTTGTTGCTGTTAGCCAGGACGTGGTTGTTGGACAGGATCAGCCGCACCCCGCTGGAGCGGTCGCGCACTACCGTGCCGAAGGTGCCGGCGGTGATCTGGTAATGACCCAGGCTGATGCCGCCTCGGGCGGGTCGCCAGCGGTCGGTGCGAGCTTGCAGCGGGCGCAGTTCTCCCACCTGGATCACATCGGTGCGGATGCCATCGATCTCCGGCGGTACCAGAGCCGCGGCGGTCAGGCCAGCCTTTGGCAGCTTCTTCTGCACCAGCACTGCCATACACAGCTCACCGGTGCTCTCACCGGCGACAGCTTTGTAGCTGACTCCCACCCCAACTACGTTGGGTTTGCCCATCAGTGTGGCCTTATACTGGTCCCGAGCCTGCTGGATTTGAGCTATCTCTGTCATGGGAAACCTCCTGTGGTCTTGTGCACGCCTGGCGGCGTGTTGGATGAATGTGCATGCAGCGTGCCAACCCTGTCAGGTGCGTTTGCCCCATCCCTGGCGTATGGCGCGCAGCGCGTTCCCGCCCCAAATCTTGATCAGCTCCTCCTCGCTGAAACCTTCTACCAGCAGGCGCTGGGTCAGGAAGGGCAGTTGGGAGGCGTCGCGCAGATCGTCGGGCGGGTCGGTAAAACCGTCGAAGTCGGTGCCGATGCCGACATGCTCGATACCCGCCACATCTTTAAAGTGTTGGATGGTGCGGGTGATGAAGTTGATGCCGCGGCCGGTGGCGTGCGGCATCAGCCAGTAGTTCATGAAGATTACCCCGGCTACCCCACCGCTCTCGGCGATACGCCGCAGCTCCCAATCTTGCAGGTTGTATGGATCGGGGTTGATCTCGTAAGCGCCGACATGCGAAGCCAGGATCGGGGCGCGCTTGCCGACGATCTCGTATACCCGCTTACGGGCCGGCGGTGTGCAGTGTGAGACGTCCACCAGCATCCCCAGCTCGACCATCTTCTCCACCACTTCTTCTCCCTTGGGAGTCAGACCCAGAGTCAGGTCACGCTCGCCACGAAAGCAGCCGAACTTCTGGATGTTCTCCGGCCAGGGAAAGCACGGGTGGGTCAGGTCGTTCTTGAAGAAGTGCGCCAGGATCATGTAAGCGACGCCGCGCTGGAAAAAGTGCTCCAGGTTCTTGATGTGGTCGGGATGCTCTTCAGCCACACCCAGCGAATGCCCGCCTTCGATGCAGTGCACCATAGCAATCGGGTGATCCGGCCCCTGGCTGAGCAGCTCATCCAGCTCGATCAGCGAGTAGACGAACTTGGCCTGGGGTTTACCGGTTTGTGGGTTAACGGTCTGCGCCACGGCCTTCTCGATCTCATCCAGCAACTGGTTGGTAACCTGGAAGTACGGCTGTCCGTAGATCTTGTTCCAGGTGGGCAGCATGAAGTACTTGAGCAGCTTGATATACTTGCACTCTTCCACGATGCCTCGTTCCGGGGGATAGATCACGGACAGTAAGACATCCACGCTGCCCTGCTGCAGCTGGTGAATATTGGTGCGCACGCTGAACGGGTCGAAGGCGCGCGTGGACGGGTAAACTCGCTTGGAGATGGCGCGGTTGAACAGCGAGACGTTCAACGAAGGGTGAGCATGCAGATCGACAACCGTGCAGACCTGCTCGTGTACCCGTTTCCATTCGGGGAGTGTTGGATCGACCATGAGTACCTCGCCAGATACACTGCCCTAGAGCCGGGCGAAGATCTCGGCTAAGGGCGCTTCTTCGAGCGGCGTGCGCACGATTTGCTTCTGCTGAGGCCCCCACTTGATTAGGCGGATGCGCCCATCCTGGATCTCGATGCCGGTGATATCTTCGTCCTCGAAGATGCAGCAACCGGTGTTGAAATAGGAAGGGCGGGTCTTGATCGTATCGTGGCAGGGTGGGTATTTTGCCTCACGTTCTTGAATTTCGTCGGCCAGCGCGGCAACTTGTTGGGCATAATCATCCGGCTGTTCCTCTGGTGCCAGGCTCAGCAGGGCGTTCAGCCTCGCCACCAGCTGTTCCAGGTGACTCATAGAACTCCAGATGGGGCGGTGAGTATGCCCGGCGATCAGAATCAGCTTGGCCTGGCAACTAACCCAGCGGTACATCTGGTTGTCCTGGAGCGAGCGCAGGCACACATCCTGTGAGGGAGTTGTGCGGCCAAAGTTGGTCAGGTTTTGGAAATCACGGTACAGTGGTAGGATTGCTGGTGGGACAAAGTCAAAAAAATCACTATCCAGGGTGCCCTGGTGTCCATGCGCCAGCAAGATTTCACCGGAGGTCACTTTGGCATTGCTGGTGTATTCCAATACCACAGCACGCTTGGTCTCGATGCCAGGGAAAAACTCATCCAGGTGTTCTCGCACCAGGTCCGCGTCTTCCCAGGAGTTATCATGATTGCCGGTGATGCGAATATAGCGGTTGGGGTAGAAGCGCGCCTCGCTCTGCAAGACATCCCGATTGTGTTGGATGACCTCTGTAATCTGTTCTTCCCATAGCTCCTCGGCGTCGCCCAACACCACCAGGGTAAAGCCGTTCTGCTGATAGTGATCCAGAGCTGCCAGGTACGTGCGGCGGCACTGACGGAAGGAGTCAGCCTGGTTGCCGACACCTTTGTGCATATCTGAGAAGATGACCAGCCGGTGCAGTTGACCGAGTGAGATTTTTTCGTTTTTACGGGCTTGGTACAGAGTGAGATCTAGAGATCGATTTCTACGTTTCTGGCTGAGGGTGTTGTACGGATCCTTGCTATACTTCATGGCGATGTAGGCAGCAACGCCTGCACCTATGGCAGCTCCAGTCAACAGGCTGCCGAGGCTAAAATTGGACTTCTTACGACTCATCAGGCCCTCCTCGTAAATCAAAACCGGTTGATTGTCCCCTGTTACTTGTGCGGCAGGATCATAAAAGGGATCTGCCGCGATTAATTATACCTGCTCAATAGAGAGATATCAGATAGAAATTTGGCGGTTCACTCAAAATCATTTCTGGCTTTGAGACGATACTCGCCAGTTGATACATGCGTCGCCTGACATTAAACGTAATTCGCCTGTATAATGCGGATATGCCGATCGATGAGCGTCCCACGGTATATTCTACCGAAGCGAATTTTAGTAAACCTTGTCCTCGCTGCCACAGCAATCCGTGTCGCTGCCGCAAGCCGAAAAGTTTACCCCCCGAGCAGCAGATGGCCTCTATTCGGCGGGAGACAAAAGGCCGGGGTGGCAAGACGGTCACTGTCGTTTATGGACTTCAATTGACTCCCGATGATTTCAAGGAGCTGGCCCGCCAACTCAAGCAAGCCTGCGGTACAGGTGGAACGGTCAAAGAGGATGCGATCGAAATCCAGGGCGATCACCGGGAGAAGGTGGCCGCCCGCTTGCGGCAATTGGGATATCAAACAAAATTCACCGGCGGATGACGTTACTCTCTTGCATTGTATCTGTCCTCGTATGATTTAATCAAATCGCCCGCCTAGATTTTCTGAAATCCGAAGATCATCCGGCCGGTTCTTGGCTTACCGTTCGTGAGTATGCCAAGAACCGGTAGATTATTCGTAATAGGCTGTTTTGTTGTTAGGCTTGTAATCTCCATCGCTCGAGATTTCCTAACATTTCAATATAATCCTTTACAAACTTGTTGATATTATTTATTTTATACTTGACATTTCTAATTATTCATTATAAAATATTTGAAATAATTAATTGGTGCTTTACTGTTGCTCTTTGGTGGTGTCTTTGGTATAAGGAGAAACTATGAGTACTGCAGTTGCGCAACAATCCTTAAAAAACTGGAAAGCTCCCTTCTTTACGATCTGGACCGGACAGGCTTTCTCGCTGCTTGGCAGCCAGCTAGTCCAATTTGCGCTAGTCTGGTGGCTGACGAAGACCACCGGTTCGGCAACGGTGCTGGCAACCGCCACTTTGGTGGCCCTGCTGCCGCAGGTGCTTTTAGGACCGCTGGCCGGGGCGCTGATTGACCGCTGGAATAGGCGGCTGGTAATGATCATGGCCGACAGCCTGATTGCCCTGGCAACGGTGGGGTTAGCACTGCTCTTTTGGATCGGGAATGTACAGGTTTGGCATGTTTACCTGTTGATGTTCATCCGCTCGTTGGCGGGCGGCTTTCACTGGCCGGCGATGCAAGCCTCCACCTCGCTGATGGTGCCCAAAGAACACCTGTCCCGCATCCAGGGCCTCAACCAGATGCTTACAGGTGGAATGAGCATTATCGCTGCCCCGATGGGAGCGCTACTGCTTGAAGTGCTTCCTATGCAGGGTGTCTTGGCGATCGATATCGGTACGGCGCTGCTGGCGGTTGTGCCATTGCTGTTCATCTCTATCCCCCAGCCAGAACGAAGCATGGGCCAGCAGCTCAATGATACCAAACCGTCAGTCTGGCAAGATTTCCGGGCCGGGTTGAAATATGTATGGGGATGGCCGGGTTTAATGATGATCCTGGTGATGGCCGCGCTGATTAATTTGCTGGTTACACCGGCGTTTTCGCTATTGCCGATCCTGGTGACCAAGCAGTTCGGCGGGCAGGCGATGCAGCTGGCTTATGTTGAATCGGCCTGGGGGATTGGCATGTTCCTGGGTGGGCTGATCTTAAGCGCCTGGGGCGGCTTCCGCCGGCGCGTCATCACATCACTGGTTGGATTAATACTGATGGGAATTGGCCTGGCTGGTGTTGGTCTGACTCCATCCTGGGCATTCGGATTAGCCGTGGGTTTTGTTTTCTTTGCCGGAATAATGAATCCGATAGTTAACGGCCCATTATTTGCCGTGCTGCAGAGTGTGGTTGAGCCTGAGATGCAAGGGCGTGTGTTCACCCTGATTATGTCGGTGTCAATGGCAATGACGCCGCTGGGCTTATTGATTGCAGGTCCGTTGGCAGATGTACTCGGCCCACCTGCCTGGTTTGTAGTCGGTGGAGTAGCAACTGCGCTAATGGGCATCGTTGGTTTCTTTATCCCTGCGATCATGCATATCGAGGATGATCGACCCACTCAGGCAGAGGTATCACAAGCCGTTCTAACTACAAGCCCGGGAGATTAATCATGGCAACCTCGAGTAAGCCTTCTGAAATGAGATCTTTCCTGGTGATCTGGTCCGGCCAACTGGTTTCCACGATTGGCTCTGGCCTGACCAGCTTTGCCCTGGGGGTGTGGATTTACCAGGAGACGCGCTCGACAACATTGTTCGCGATCAGTCTGCTGGCATATGCCTTGCCCAATTTATTGGTCGCGCCGTTTGCCGGGGCGCTGGTCGATCGTTGGGATCGTCGCAAGGCGATGATCTTCAGCGATAGCGGAGCTGGGCTGTGCACATTGATCATTGCTGCTTTACTCATCACCGGGCGGCTGGAACTTTGGAATATTTATTTGCTGATTGCAGCCAGCGCGGCGTTCAGCACTTTCCAATGGCCGGCATATTCAGCCGCTACTTCACTACTGGTTCCCAAGGAACAGCTCGGCCGGGCAGGTGGCATGGTGCAGATCGGAGAGGCTGTCTCGCAACTGATCGCCCCAGCCGTCGCGGGGGTGTTGATGGTGACCGTTGGATTGCAGGGTGTACTGCTGGTGGATTTTGTAACATTCATGTTTGCCGTTTTCACCCTCTTGTTAGTAGCTATCCCGCCTCCGCCTGCCTCCCAGGCGGCCGCGGCAGAGAAGAGCTCGCTGCTACAGGAGGCAACTTTTGGCTGGAGGTATATTACCGCCCGAGCCGGTCTATTTGGGCTGCTGATGGTTTTTGCTGCTTCCAACTTTTTCTCCAGCTTCTTAAGCCCCTTGATTGCTCCCTTGATCTTGGAAATGACGACGCCAGATGTCTTGGGATATATGTGGTCAGTTGTTGGTGTAGGCATGCTACTTGGCACCCTGGTGATGAGCGTCTGGGGTGGACCCAAACGCCGCATTCATGGCGTGCTAGGCTTTCTGATGTTCGCTGGCGTATTTACTGCTCTGCTGGGTTTGACCCCTTACCTGGCTGTTATGGCGGTCGCAGGATTTGGGGCAATGTTCATGCACCCGATCATCAATGGGTCCAGCCAAGCAATCTGGCAAAGCAAAGTAGCCTTTGATATTCAGGGGAGGGTCTTTGCCATCCGGCGGATGATCGCCTGGTCTACAATGCCGATCGCCTACATCCTGGCCGGTCCCCTGGCAGATCGGGTCTTCAAGCCTTTGCTGGCTGAAGGCGGACCGTTAGCTGATACTGTGATCGGGCAGGTGATCGGTGTGGGGTCAAGCCGGGGCATTGGCTTGTTCTTTGTTATTATTGGTGTGTTAACCATCCTGGTTCCTTTGATTGGTTATATGAACACTCATGTTCGCAACCTGGAGGATGAGCTTCCGGATGCAGCGGCTCAGGTGGTCCCTGGTTTAGGCTCTGAATCGGATGCTAATCTGGTCATTGAACACGTTTTAAACACCGCAGATTGAACAAGAACCACTCGGGCTATTTTGAATCTGATAACGGTGTAACCTTTTCGCTTTACACGCATCTAAGCAGGGAGATACCATCATCGATTCTGGAGAGCTATTCATGCCGATCTTTGAATTTGTGTGCAATGCCTGCAACCAGCCTTTTGAAGAGTTGCTGCGCAGCGCTAGTGTTGCCAGCGAAGTAAACTGCCCTAACTGTGGCAGCCCTCACATCCGCAAGAAAGTATCCACTTTTGCCTCCAAGGTTTCAGGCGGTAGCTCCCTGTCATTAGGCAGCAGCTACTCGTCTTCATGTAGCACAGGTAGTACCTGAGGAATTTCACGTTAGCGCCAGCCGTGTGCTGGAAGTATCGAGCAACATCGCCGGGAGAGTGGATTGCCCGGCGATGCTGCTTAGTATGCTGTTTATCTTTGTTTGTGGATATAATTGGTTTATTAATCACGTGAATTCGGGATAAAAGGATTTTGATAAACCCAAAACACCCCTTTTTTCTTATCCCGAACTGACGTTAATCCTATAACTTCGAAGAATGGTCAATGTCAATGACGCCACTTAATTTTCAATCGATTATTATGACTCTGCAGGAATTCTGGGCCAAACAGGGTTGCCTGATCTGGCAGCCGTATTACAGCCAGGTGGGCGCGGGTACGATGAACCCGGCGACTGCCTTGCGTGTATTAGGACCAGAGCCGTGGCGGGTTGGCTATGTTGAGCCTTCCATCCGCCCTGACGATGGGCGCTATGGTGAAAATCCCAACCGCATGCAAATGCATTACCAGTTCCAGGTGATCCTCAAACCTGATCCGGGTAACCCTCAAGAAATTTACTTACAATCATTGGAAGCACTGGGCATCGATCCGCGCCAGCATGATATCCGTTTTGTTGAGGATAATTGGGAGTCACCTGCGCTGGGCGCCTGGGGGCTGGGCTGGGAAGTCTGGTTGGATGGGCAAGAGATCACCCAATTTACTTACTTCCAGCAGGCGGGTGGGGTGCAGCTTGACCCGGTTTCGGTCGAGATTACTTACGGCCTGGAGCGCATTGCCATTGCCCTGCAGCAAGTCAACAGCTTTCGGGATATCCAGTGGAGTGACACGCTTACAGATGGTGATGTCAACCTGCAGGCTGAACAAGAGCACAGTAAGTATTACTTTGAGATTGCCGATGTCGAGCGGCTGCGCCGGATGTATGAGCTGTTTGAAGCCGAAGCAGAGGCATGTCTGGCGCAGAAGCTGGTGCTCCCGGCTCATGATTATATTCTCAAGTGTTCGCACACATTCAATGTGTTAGATACACGCGGCGCAATTGGCGTAACGGAGCGCCAGGCGCTGTTCGGACGCATGCGCGATCTTTCCCGGCGAGTGGCGGAGGCTTATTTGGAGCAGCGCCAGCGTCTGGAATATCCCTGGCTGGCAGAAAGCGCGGAAAGCGGAGCGCAAGCAAATCAACCAATAAATTCGCCTGCACCCGTAGCAGATGCGCACAAGGCGACTGTGCCTGCCAGTGCCCCTGCGCCGTTGTTGATTGAGATTGGTACAGAAGAGCTACCTGCCCATGACCTGGATGCGGCGCTGGAACAATTGCACGAGCGGGTGCCAGCCCTGCTGAATGAACTGCGGCTGGTGCACGGCAAGGTGCAAATCATGGGGACGCCGCGCCGACTGGTGATCTATGTGGAAGAGTTGGCGCCCAGCCAGCCGGATCTGGAACAGGTCATTAAGGGTCCGCCCGCTGACCGGGCTTTTGGACCCGATGGCCTGCCGACCCAGGCTGGGATGGGGTTTGCTCGCAGCAAAGGTGTGGAGGTCTCAGCCCTCCAAATTCGGGATATGGACGGAGGGCGTTATGCGGCGGCAGTTGTGAAGCAGTTGGGACGACCTGCGCAGGTCGTGCTAAGCGAGGCACTGCCGGGACTTGTGGCAGGTTTGCATTTCGATAAAGCCATGCGCTGGAACGCTACCAATATTGCTTTCTCACGGCCGGTACGCTGGCTGCTGGCTCTGTATGGCCGGGGTGATACTGGCCAGGTGGTTCCTTTTGAATACGCCGGTTTATTATCTGGCAACACGACGCGTGGCCTGCGATTCCACGAGCCACTGGAGTTCACCGTCAGCTCACCGGAGCAATACTTTGCCTTCCTGGCAGAGCAAGGCATCCGGCTGAATCCGGCTGAGCGCAAGCAGGTGATCCTTGACCAGATCACTGCCCTTGCGGTGAAAGTGGGTGGCAAAGTTGTGGATGACCCAGCATTACTGTCGGAGGTCACCAACCTGGTAGAAGCACCAACTGCCCTGCGCGGCTCATTTGCTGCCGAGCACCTCAATTTACCGGGTGAAGTGCTGACCTCGGTGATGAAGAAGCATCAACGCTATTTCCCTGTCTATAGAGATGATGGGGTGCTGCTGCCTTATTTCATTGCGGTTCGCAACGGGGACGATTTAGAGCTGGATCTGGTGACGGATGGCAACGAGCACGTCATCCGGGCGCGCTTCGCCGATGCTAATTACTTCGTGCGCGAAGATCTCAAGTATTCCCTGGAGAGCTACCTGCCTCGGCTTAGCACACTGACCTTCCAGTTCAAGCTGGGCTCGATGCTGGATAAGGTTCTCCGGATCACTGCCTTATCAGATGATTTGGCCCAGAGATTGGGGTTTAGTGCTGAGGAAGGAGCTGTTACCCACCGAGCTGCTGAGTTGTGCAAAGCCGAC
>JAGDMX010000375.1 GCA_017860725.1 Chloroflexota bacterium
GAGATGCTGAGCGAAGATGAGCGGGCAGACTTAAACCGCCGTTTGCTGGTGCATACTCTTACAATCCTGGGTTCTATCCCAGAAATCGAACATATCCTGGTTATCAGCCGCGATCCAGCAGCTTTATCACTGGCGCGCAACCATGGTGCGCGTACCGTACAGGAAAACGGCACGCCCCAGCTTAATGTGGCCCTTGCTAGAGCGACCGTAGTGGTCAAGAACTATCACACGCATGGTGTTCTGATCGTACCGGCGGACTTACCACTACTCACACCTGAGGATGTGCGCCTGATGCTTGATCATGCTACAGCCCCTCCTGTGGTAGTAGTAGCACCCGACCGTCATAAAGAAGGCACCAACTGCCTGCTGATCTGCCCGGTGGGTCTGATAGAGTATGAATTCGGGCCAGGTTCATTTCAAAAGCATTGCGCCCAGGCAATCAGAGCTGGCGCACGCCTGGAAATTGTCGATCTACCCTCCCTGGCCCTGGACATGGATCTTCCGGAAGACCTGGATCAGGTCAGCCGAGAACTGGAACACTACCTCAAACCTTATGACGACACCCAACAGGAGGCATCATGACCGAACGTGTAGCGCTTTATCTGCAGGACGCCCATGACCTGCGAGATGGGCTGGATTACGTCCGCTACGCCGAGCAACGCGGCTTCGAAGCTGTCTGGCAGGCAGAATCCCGATTGGTACGGGACGCAATTGTGCCCATGGCAGCCTATGCCGCTGTCACTGAGCATATCCAGGTCGGTTCAGGCGTGATTAATAACTGGACACGCAATATCGGTTTGCTGGCAGCTACTTTCCTGACCCTGGATGACCTGGCACCGAGCCGTATCATCTGTGGGATTGGCGCCTGGTGGGACCCACTGGCGCGCAATGTGGGCATCGAGCGTCGCAAACCGCTGACCGCCATGCGTGAGACGGTTGAAGTGCTGCGCAGGCTACTCAATATGGAGCGCGTTACCTATCACGGCGAGTTCGTCCATGTCGATGGCATCGAGCTGGATGTCGTGCATGGGCGCCGCGAGCCGCGCCATGTCCCGATTATGATCGGTGCCACCGGCGATAAGATGATGGAGATGACCGGGGAGATTGCCGATGGCGCGGTGCTTAACTACTGCGTACCACCGGATTACAACGATAATGCCTTGGAGCTGCTCGAAGCAGGCGCCCGGCGCGCCGGGCGCACACTGGATGATGTTGACCGGCCTCAGCTTGTAGTTTGTTCAGTGGATCACGATCACGACCGGGCAATTGATACCACGCGCGAACTGCTCACCCAATACCTGGCGCAGCAACCGCATATCGCCAAAGCCTCCGGCGTATCGGACCAGGTCGTCGCCGAAATCCAAGCCATCCTGGGCTGGCCCGCCACCAAAGAGCAAATCCGACGTGCCAAGCACCTGGTTCCTGAAGAATTGATCCTGCGTATCTCTGCCTCCGGCACTCCCGAAGAGGCACGCGCTAAGGTAAATGAATATCGCAAGCATGGCTGCACCTGTCCGATTCTCTATCCGGTAGGTGGTGACGTGAAGCTGTTAATCGATACGTTTGCCCAGCAGTAGGTCTGACCCGCGAACCTGATCAGGGCGCTTCACCACACCACTTCCATTCGCCGTCTTCCCAAACTACCCGGTATGTGGTTAGAGGAAATTTGGTCTGCTCGGAGCCGTATACAGCCCAGATCACGCCTGTGCAACGCACGGTGTTGGTCTCCCCAACCCGCCGGCATGCCATCCCGTCCAGGTGGGCATCACTCACCGTTTCGAAGGAGCGCAATTCGCGCTCATATTGGTCTTCCATCTCGCTACACAGCAAGCGGCGGAGCGCCGTATCATCCCTGGAAACCTTGGCTAGTAAATATCGCTCAACCATCCTGGCCGGGTTTCCGGTTGGGTTATTCGCGCATGCCGCCAAAATCCACAGCACACCCAGAACAATCCAAAACCTAGTCACCCTGCATCACCTCTCTCCAAATTCGGTCCAGCATCATCAACGCCGTCAGGTTGTGCACACCGTGCCCGGTCTGTAGGGCATTAGGAAGGGTGTAGTCGTGTTCGTAGAAGTATGTCATGTGTATCCCATCATCCCGCAGCCCATTATTGGGTAAGGTTTGGGCTACCCGATCATAGTCCCAAAGCGGCACCTGATAATCGGCTGCCACCCGGCGAATGATCTGATTATTGGTATTACCCGGTCCTTCGAAGCGGTCGGCTTTGGTGCCAAGCACCGGGATTACCCCCTTTGCGAGCGAGTACTCCACTAGCTGGCGGAGATTTTTCTCAAAAGCTTCTGGAATGCCGGAGTCGTTTGAGCCCAGCCGCACCAGGACAATGCTGGGGCGGTGAACGCGAAATTCACAGGCAATCACCGACTCATTTGGCTCGCAGTAGATCGGATCGGCCCACATAGGATCGAAGACCGTCCAGGAATGCAATCCACGCTGGACTGCCATTCCCTGGCGAGCAAAAGAGCCGGCAAAGTATTCGATTGCACCTTGAAGACGAGTGTAGGACCCCAGGTTGTATGGCTTTTCGTCGAAGCGCGCCAGAAAATGCGGATTTTCAATCGTGCTATCACCAACCTTAGAGAACGCGCGCGGGTCATTCCCTAAGGCCTGCCCTCGGAGATATACTGTATGCATTTCCTGAGCTACGGCTGGAGGAAGCTGTACGATCTGCTCAATCGGGATTCCATTCAGGCTGGATAGCGAGTCGGTTTCAACCACCTGGGTGTTGTTCGGATTCCGGGTTACGGGAATCACTGCACGGACCGCGGAAGTTGGGCTACGGATGGGCTTAAACCTTTGATCCTGACCTCCCGGGTTTACCAGGAGGACAAACAACGCCAGGACGGTCAGCATCAGGAGAAGTGGAAAAATGATCTTGCGATTCATCACCAACCAGGCACGCAATGTTACTCGTAAAGCCAGTGAAATCATACCAGAAACACGGTTACCCCGCTTTACCTACTATGATCTTGTTCCGGCAATACTGATAAAATAATTGCAGCAGTAACCTATATTTCTCGGTCAGCCTCAACCTCCGCTAGCTGGATTGTGACCGGGACCATCAACCCTAAACCAGAAAATCTGCTGCCAATGAACGACCTCCCGATTAACCCTACCCAGATTACGAAAGCCCGAGATGACTTTCAGCGCGCTCGCCGAGTCGCAGCCATCCAACAAACGCTGGCGGTGCTAACGGGAAAATCCGTGGAGATGCTCCCTTATCACGAGATTCGAGAGCAATTGAAGTTCACCGGCGCAGCCGACCGCGGTATCCAGGAGATTCCGGTGAAGGCTATCGTAGGCAGCGTTGGGCGCTACAAAGACTTTACACGCACGTTTCTCCCCACCAATCCAACCGACGAGCTACGCTGGGCAGGCGTAAAAGTTTTTATGGAGAGGGATACCTTCCCACCGATTGAAGTTTACAAGCTAGGTGACGCCTATTTCGTCATCGACGGTAACCACCGCGTTTCGGTTGCCCGGCAAATGGAGATCGAATATTTACCTGCCAAGGTCATCGAAGTAAAAACTCGCGT
>JAGDMX010000063.1 GCA_017860725.1 Chloroflexota bacterium
GCCTTCATAGTTTGGATAGGTAAATTTACATACCCCAGGGGTGATTTGGGGTTGGGGCTGGCTGGCGAGGCAAAGTGCAGCACTGCATCTAATTTTCCCGGCACAAATATAAAGTTAGAAACATCATGACGAATAAACGAAAAATTTGGATTCCCCGCCAGGTGAGCCAGATTTTCCGGGCTTCCTGTAATGAAGTTATCCATACCGACAACCGTGTGCCCGTCGGCTAGTAGCCGGTCGCATAAGTGTGAACCGAGAAATCCAGCTGCTCCGGTAATTAAGATTCGCATAAAATCAACCCCTGGAATGGGAGTGGTATAATCAAAAGCCGAGTATCAAGCAGGCAAGGCTGTCCAAATAATTACCGTGGGCGACCAGAAATAGTCATGACACCATCGGCGATAGTCACATTTTCGACGATGATGTTATTCAGTTGGCTATCCGATGCATAAAGAGCTTGATCTAACTGTGATGTAAGGTTATCGACCATTTCTTGCATCAAGTTGAAAGGACCTGCGCTAACGTCAACTACCTCATAATCGAGCCTGCCATCTAAACCGGCGGATACAAGAATTTCTGCTTCGACCGGAACGGATACTGGTGCTTGCTTTAGCGTACCGCGATATTGGATTGCGCCATTGCGGAGGTAAACCTGTGAGTCGCTGATCGACCCTCCAGATTGCTGCTCGAGCCGGTATACCACCAATGAGGTTATCTCTGCTTCATTAACAATCAGGGTTGTTGGGTCGCCATTTTGAATATCTTCGACAGCCTTGGCTAAATTTTGTTCGAGATTCTCGGCTGCATTTTCCGAGACAGGAATACGAGTCTCCGGAACATCACTGGAGCCGACCGGCAAGTTGCATGCCAGGCTTACCACGAGTAGAATCGCTCCGAAAAATAAGGCGACTGATTTGATGGATTTGAACAACTTAATTTACTCCTTTATTCTTGATCTGACGGTCAGAATTGTATCATAGCATGGATGAGGCACATTTATCTCAAGCTAATCTCACTTTAACAGCTCGCCTGGAAGCCTTGTTGTTCGTCGCCCCGGGACCGGTAACGCCTGCGCAATTGGCAGTCGCCTTAGAGGTGCCCACCGAAGATATTGAGAAAGGACTGGGAGATCTGGAGGCTCTTTACGATAGCAGCTTAACCGAGCGAGGTTTGAGGTTGCAGCGCCACAAAGGGCGATTTCAGTTGACAAGCGCACCAGAAGCGGCTCATTGGATCGAGCGGTTTTTAGGCTTGGAGGAAAGCAGCCGGCTAAGCCGGGCGGGGATGGAGACTCTTGCGATCGTGGCGTACCAACAGCCAGTCACACGCCCTCAAATCGATGCAATCCGCGGTGTGAATAGCGATGGTGTGATCAAAACCTTGCTGAGCAAAGGATTGGTCAGTGAATTAGGTCGCTCTGAAGCAGTAGGCAGGCCAATTCTTTATGGCACAACCCCCGAGTTTTTACAATACTTCGGGTTGAACTCCCTTGAATCGCTGCCATCGTTAAATCTCCAAGATGATGCTGGTGATACTCCAGAAAAGATTGAAGATTAGGACTCGTTGAATGGAAGAACGATTACAAAAAATACTTGCAAGGGCTGGATATGGTTCGCGCAGGGCATGCGAACAATTTATTGTCGAAAGACGAGTGACGGTCAATGGCCAAGTAGCAGAACTGGGCAGCAAGGCGGATGCCTCAAAAGACCGTATTGTGGTTGATGGACTCCTAATCCCAATCGCCGAGCAGCCTGTTTACATTGCATTGTATAAACCCCGTGGTGTGCTATCGGCAGTTTCTGCGGATGATGCACGTCCGACCGTTAGGGAATTAGTGGACGTGCCGGAGCACGTTTTCCCAGTAGGCCGTTTGGATGTTGATAGCGAGGGATTAATTTTATTGACCAATGACGGAGAGCTGGCACATCGCCTGACACATCCACGCTATGGCCATGAGAAAGAATATCGAGTTTTGGTTGCCCGCCGGCCGGATGAATCTCAACTTGAGAATTGGCGGCGTGGAGTTGTTTTGGAGGATGGATATCGAACTGCGCCGGCACAAATTCGGGTAGAATCAACCGCCGGTAAAGGCACCTGGTTGAGGGTAATTTTGCGAGAAGGACGCAAACGCCAAATCCGAGAAACTGGTTCCCGAATAGGATTGCCGGTCGTGAAAATTATCCGAGTGAGGATCGGCTCGCTGCAATTAGGCAGATTGAACTCGAAGGAATGGCGCTATTTATCCGAGCGGGAAATTGCTGAATTGAAGGGTATAAAATCAGTGAATACTCCTTCAAATAGACCCTCGAAACCAAAATATAAATCAAGGACAAAAACCGGTTAGGTACTATGGAAGCAGGTCACGAACAACATCGAGAGAAATTGCAGTATGCATGGTTGGATAAACCGGCTCTGGGCAAGCTGGGTATCACCCTGGAGATGATATTTCTGATAGGTATTCTCATCCTGGCAGTTATTTCCCGCTTCTACTTGATTGAACCGAGGGTTATGAGCCATGATGAAACGATTCATGTGTATCACAATTCCTGGTCATTATTTACAGGCCAAGGATACCGTCACGACCCTCTGTCTCACGGCCCATTCCAAACCCACGTGGTAGCGCTCTCATACTTTTTATTTGGGGACAGTGATACCTCCGCTCGAATACCGGCAGTCCTGTTCAGTATTGCCACCGTGCTGTTTGTGTGGAATTTCCGGCGCTATCTTGGCCGGGCAGGTGCATTGGCAGCCATGGTGCTCATGTTGATCTCCCCTTATATGCTTTACTATGGGCGCTACGTTCGTAACGAGTCCTTTGCTGCCTTCTTTGGTGTAGTTACGATTTGGGCGATGTTGCGCTACCTGGAAACAGGGAAGGCGCGCTATACCTACTGGTTGACAGCAGCAATCGTCCTGCATTTTACTGCCAAGGAGACTGCATTTATATATACCGCCCAGGCATTGCTGTTCTTGGGTGTCTACTTTATATACAACGTTACCGTTAAACCCTGGCCGAACAATAAATGGTTTACAGGATTTTTAATTTCGTTATTGATAAGCTTCATTCTCCTAGGAGGGATGGGAGCGGTTTTTATATTACACCGCCAGGCAACCGGCTTAAGTGCCACTGAGACTGTCACCCCGGCAATACCTGGTCAAACCGCCATTGATACACCCACTGCCGCGGCTTCACCATTGTTGATTGTTCTGGCGGTTTTGCTGCTGGTGGCGGTAATTATTGGTCTGGTATTCTTGATTCGCGGCTATAGCTGGGAACGGTTACGAAAAGAGCGATCATTCTCCCTCCTGGTATTAATCGGTACTTTCGCACTTCCACAGTTGAGTGCCTTCCCGGTGAAATTAATGGGTTGGGATATCCCTACGAATGCAGCCGAGGTTCAGCAGTTTACGCAAAACGGACAGTACTGGCAAATCGCCATATTCTTTATTCCGATGCTTCTACTCTCGATTGCCATTGGATTAATTTGGAATTGGCGACTTTGGTCTGTCAATGCTGCTATTTTCTACTCATTATTCACGATTTTTTATACGACAGTATTTACCAATGGCGCCGGTTTCTTTACAGGGATGATCGGATCTTTGGGTTATTGGTTGGAGCAGCAGGGCGTAAACCGCGGCAGCCAGCCGTGGTACTACTACATCGGCGTACAAGTGCCGGTGTATGAGTATTTACCTGCCTTAGCAAGCCTATTTGGATTGGTATTAATCGCCTATCGGACGATCAAGGGTGTCATAAAGCCAGCCAAACTGGATGAACCAGGTGAAATAGAATCTCCAACATCAGTCAGCGACACCCCTGACAATGAGGTGCTAGCAGGTCCAGCCGACAATGGCTATGAAAAGCCCCCCGTTCTAGCGTTATTAAGCTTTTGGGTGATCACCAGTATTCTGGCATATACGATTGCTGGAGAAAAGATGCCCTGGCTAACAGTGCATATGGCTTGGCCGATGGTTTTACTGGGTGGTTGGACAATAGGACAAGTAATTGAAGCCACCGATTGGACGATCTTTCGGGAGCGGCGTGGGTGGCTGTTGTTAACTTTGTTATTGGTCTTTCTGGTGAGTGGATTAGGTGCTCTTGCCTCTTTGTTGGGGACAAATCCACCATTTCAAGGAAAGGAATTAGAGCAATTACAGGCGACCAGCACATTCCTGCTTTCTCTCTTGATGGCTGTAGCCAGTGGAGCCGGGCTGGTTTACCTGGCAAATAGTTGGCCGCAATCCCATCTGTTTCGTGTTTTTTTTCTGACGATCTTTGGAGGACTGGCAATTCTTACCGCTCGTACTGCTTACCAGTCATCGTATATCAACTATGATAATGCCAATGAGCTCTTGGTTTATGCTCACTCAGCCCCTGGTGTAAAAACGGTGATGACCCAAATTGAGGAGATCTCCAAACGCACGACAGATGGCCTGGGTTTAGGGATTGGGCACGATGGGGAATACCCATTCTGGTGGTACCTACGCAACTATACCAACACGAGATATTATGGCGCGAATCCGACGCGGAGTTTACGAGAAATGCCGATAATTATCGTTGGGGAAAATAACTTCGGTAAGATCGAGCCAGTAGTCCGAAATAATTACCAACAATTTGATTACATCCGGCTATGGTGGCCAAACCAGGATTACTTTGGGTTGACTTGGGAGCGGATCGGCTCGGATCTTGCCAACCCGGCCATGCGTAACGCGCTATTTCAAATCTGGCTAAACCGGGATTATTCAAAATATGGTGAAGTGACCGGAAAAGACCTGAGCTTGACAAACTGGACGCCTTCCTCACGAATGAGACTGTATGTACGCAATGACATAGTCTCACAAATTTGGAACTATGGCGTCTCCCCCGTAGCTGCTGAGGAGATAACAGACCCCTATGAGGGCAAGCAAATATTGATTGTCCCGGATATTTCTTTTGGATCTCCTGGTAATCAGGCAGGGAAATTTCAAAGACCGCGTGATCTGGAAGTCGCTGCCGATGGGAGTCTTTACATTGTGGATACAGATAATCATCGGGTACAGCATGTTGCTGCTGATGGCACCCCATTGCATACCTGGGGGAGCTTTGCGGATGCAATAGCAGGTGACGCTGCTGGCGGGACCTTCAACCAACCGTGGGGAATTGGGATTGCTCCAGATGGCTCTGTGTTCGTTGCCGATACCTGGAATCACCGCGTCCAGAAATTTACGGCAGACGGCGAATTTGTCAAGATGTGGGGTTACTTTGGTCAGGCGGAGACCCCTGATGCCTTTTGGGGACCACGTGATATTGCAATAGATAGTCAAGGCAGGGTTTTTATTACCGATACGGGTAATAAGCGCATTGTAATCTTTGATAGCGATGGCAATTATCTATCTCAGTTCGGAACTGCGGGCATGGCGGCAGGTGAATTTGATGAACCAATTGGCATTGATATCGACTCCACTGGGCGGGTGTATCTTGTAGACACATGGAATCAGCGGATACAGGTGTTTGAAGAGATGGATGTGAATGTGTTCACCGCAGTGAATTCTTGGGATGTGGCAGGATGGTACGGACAATCGCTGGAAAACAAACCATACTTATCGGTGGATGCAAAAGGCTTTGTTTATGTCACGGATCCGGAAGGATATCGGATTCTTTGGTTCACTAACAGCGGGGGCATCGTAGCCTACTGGGGCGATTACAGTACAGGGTTGGATGGTTTCAGCTTGCCGGCCTCTGTTGCGGTGGATCCAGCAGGAGGGGTATGGGTATCCGATGCTGGCAACAGCCGGATCCTACACTTTACTTTGCCGGGTGAAGAACCGGAGTAATCCCATGCGGCTGTTGCCATGCAATGCAACTAAAGCTATAATCAATCGTAGATAGATAATGGATTTGCCAACCATAAAGGAGATTATTATGGGCGATCAGATTTACGAGAAAATCGGTTCCGACATGGATATTTTCAAAAAAATAGCCAGTAAAATTCCAGGATTCAAGGGCTATATCGAACGATCCAATCGCAGAGATGCCGACAAACTATTACGAGAGACAGTTGCTTCCCGATACGAAGAGCAGTGGCAACGCGTATCTGCGCTGCAGAGGGATTTTATCAGCCGTGGCGAGATAGGGTTCTTGGATGATCTGGAAGCAGCAGCGTTGAAGTTACGTACTTTTGCAGATCGTGTGCGCCGGGCATCTTACGGTTATGCTGGTCTTTTTGACGCAGTAAAGATAAATGAACAAGAGTTAGCACAGCTCTATGAATATGATCTAAAGATGCTCGATCTGGGTGATGAGGTAGCGCGCGCAGTGGATCATATAGAATTATCAATTGGCAGCGACGGTTTGCCGGCTGCAATTCGCAATCTGGTCACCCTGGCGCAGCAGAGTATAGATGTGTTCAATCGACGTGATGAAGCGATCTTGAGCAACGCTCAGTAATAACAAGAGATCGACAGGGTCATTTGATCTAATAGAATTGAGAAAACAGGAGTATCTATTATGGCCAGGGTTTTCGATATCGTTGAATATCCGAATGAAATGCGTGATGAGATCGTTCATCGCTTTCCGGAAACCGGTCCGGGCGACTTTCGGATTGGTTCGCAAGTAATCGTCCGAGAGTCCCAAGCAGCCGTATTCTTCCGGGATGGCAAGGCGCTTGATAAATTCGATCCGGGGCGGCACACAATTACAACCGCCAATATTCCACTGATTACTGAAGCGATTGGGAAGGTATTGTTCAATGCCAGCACGCCTTTCCCGGCTGAAGTGTATTTTGTCTCGATGCGAGAATTTGTTGACCGCAAATGGGGTACACCGCAACCCATCATTGTGCGCAATCCAAATATGGGACTAGGTGTGGCGTTGATGCAAGGTTTTGGCACATATAGCTTTCAGGTTAGCGATCCTCAGCAGTTCGTTACCCAGGTTGTGGGTGCACAGGGTCAGTACCGTACTGCGGATATCGATGCGCGCTTCCGATCGATATTGCTTTCTAAGCTGCAGGATTTGCTGGGCGAGACCGCAGCGCGCTATAGCGTACCTGAATTAATCGGTCTGACCGAGGAGTTGGGGGCAGGAGTGCGTGCGAAGGCTCAGGATGATTTCCTGGCCCTAGGCATCACGCTGAAAACTTATTACATTGAAAACCTCAAGCCATCGAGTAAATCTGCTGAAGAACTGCGCGCCATGGGCATGCTGGATATGGCAACCTACACGCAACTTCAGGCTGCCGACGCCATGCGCGACGCAGCTCAGAATCCCAGCGGTGGGGCTGGTTTGACTGCAGGCATTGGCGCAGGCATGGGTCTGGGCCAGGCAATCGGCCAGTCGCTGCAGGGTATGACTGGTCAGCAGGCACAGCAACCTCAGCAGCCAGCGCCTGCGGCTGGCTCTCCAGCAGTCATGACTCCTTCAGAGGCAGCGAGTTACCTGCGCGTCTCTGAGGAAGATGTGCTTGCGGCCATCAATGCGGGTGAGCTGAAGGCAAAGAAGATCGGTAATGCATTCCGCATCAGCAAAGAATCACTGGATGAGTATTTGAAAGGTTAGGAAACCAATTTATAAAAAGTATCTGCCTGCAGATAAGCTGGCAGATACTTTTTTTATCCTTCTAAGTGATTGTTAAATTGGACTTATTTCTGCAATACGTTATTGACAGCCTGCGCCATAGGTGGGGATAAGGATTTCTCCTTGGCGTTCTTTCTAACCAATTCTTTAAGTTTAGCAGCTTGAACAGTCTCCGCAGGCGGACTTTCGTCTTCAGGAATAACAATCTGGATCAGAGGGTTCGTAAAAACTAAAGCCGCACGTACTTCAGGGATACTGGAACCTTCCAATTCTTTGGTCAGAAATTCCTGGACACGCTTGATTTCGTCCCGCACTTCAAAATCGGGGCGTCCTAAACCTTCCTGGGCAAACAGTTTGAGATACAAGCTTCCCCCGCGATGTCTCCATCTGCCGTCCGAGTAAGAGATATAACCTTTCTGAGGGCGAGGGAGAAGCACCCAGATCCCGGAGGGGCCAACCAACAGGTGGTCTGCCGGGCTCTGGTAATGATATAGGGTAAATTTGCTATCCAGCCCTTTGAGGGCAACGTCCAGGAGCTCGTCGGGTCTCGGGCTCTTTCCCCAGCGGTTTGCAAAATATATGCCAATCTGAGAGAGGAGAAAACCAATGACCAATGCAACTGTCGAAAGCCAGAATAGATCGGCTCGCCCGAACGAGATAAACAGACCTCCCGCCAGGATAATTAATCCACCAAACATGGTAATCCGCGCGATGCGCGAATTACGTTTTATTAGATTGTCGTTGCGAATAATATTCATAGAGAAATCAATCCTGGTATTTAGAAAGTATCAGACAGGCATTTTGACCACCCAGGCCGAATGAATTCGACATAGCGGCGCGCACATCTCGCCGGCATTTTTGGTTGGGGGCGTAATCTAGATCGCATTCCGGGTCGGGATATTCGTAATTAATCGTGGGAGGAATCCAACCTGTTGTGATTGCCAGTGCACATGCAATCGCCTCCAATGTCCCCGATGCGCCCATGGCGTGACCAATCATTGACTTCGTTGAGCTGACAACCAGCTTGTAAGCATGCTCACCGAAAATCGTTTTAATGGCTTTGGTCTCACCAATATCATTTAACGGGGTTGAGCTGCCATGAGCGTTGATATAGTCAATCATGTCCAGGGGGAGACCTGAGTCTGCCAGTGCCCAACGCATCGCCCGCATCGGCCCATTTCCGTCCGGGTCTGGAGCGGCTAGATGGTAGCCATCAGTTGAGGACGCATGTCCGGCAACTTCAGCATAAATTCGGGCACCACGTTGGACGGCATGTTCCAGGCTTTCCAGAACGACAGCTCCGGCGCCTTCCGAATAGACAAAGCCTTCGCGCTTTGAATCGAAGGGGCGGCTGGCAGCCTCAGGATTGTCGTTGAAATTGATTGGCAAGGCGCGCATAGCACAGAAACCACCGACAACAAAGGCGCGCATGACCGACTCGGTACCGCCGGCGATCATTACATCAGCGCGACCCTGCCGGATCACTTCCGTGGCTTCACCAATCGATTGGGTTCCGGTAGCGCACGCGGTTGATATGGTACTGTTTGGTCCCAGGCACTGAAACTGTTTAGCGATCATAAAGGCAGCGACATTCGGTATCCCACTAGGTAGAAGGAATGGATTTAGTTTGCCATAACCTTCATTCCTTAGTATATTCCCACCGTCCTCGATGCGATCAGCGCCACCCATTGCTGTACCAAATAGGACCCCTGCCCGCTCTACATCCGGCATCGTGTCCGGTAATCCGGCATCAGCCACTGCCTGCATGGCGGAAGCCAGTGCGATCTGAGCTGAGCGAGGGATACGGCGAGCTTCTTTCCGATCGATGTAGTTCTCTGGGACAAAGTCAGGGATCTCTCCACCGATTTGACAGGGTAATTCACTGGCATCGAAGCGTGTAATCCGCCGCACCCCTGAACGCCCTTCCATCCAGCCATCCCATAATTCCTGAACGCTATTCCCGAGTGGCGAGACCGCCCCAAGGCCGGTAATCACAATCCGGGTGCGTTCTGGTCTGATATTCATAAAACCTCCTGTAGGGGCAAATTAGCCAACGCCTGCTGGATTGCGGATTGTAAGGCAGAGCGCAGGTCAACT
>JAGDMX010000376.1 GCA_017860725.1 Chloroflexota bacterium
GTCGCCGGTCAGGTGCAGGTTGAAATCTTCCATCGGCACCACCTGGCTATAGCCACCACCGGCCGCCCCACCCTTGATACCAAAGGTCGGACCCTGGCTGGGCTGGCGGATGCAGGTGAAGACACGTTTGCCGAGGTGTGCGCCGAGCGCCTGGCTTAAGCCCATCATGGTGGTGCTCTTGCCTTCACCCAATGGCGTGGGCGTTATGGCAGTCACATCGATATACTTGCCATCAGGGACATCCTTGAGGCGATCCAGGACTGACAGGCGAATCTTGGCTTTGTAATCCCCATGCAGCTCAACCTCTTCCGGCAGTAATCCGATCTCTTCATACATCGTCTTGATCGGTTTTAGCTCCGCCTCCTGGGCTATCTCGATATCGGAGGGAACCGGATAGCGAATTTTCAAAGGTGTTGGTTTGAAGGGACGTAATCCTGGGAATTCTCGTGCAGCGGACATGTGTAGCTCCTTGTGGGTTTGGATACGGAGTGGGTACGAGCCAATTCGTGTATATTGTGGCAGGTTTCACGATTAACCGCAATGGACGCTTATCCTATTTGTGGCAGTAAGGTGTCACCTTTGTAGATCATTACCTTTGTCATGGGGCTTTTTGTACAAAGGTAGTTGCTTTTCAATCCGCTTTTTTTGTACAATAGAGTCAGGCACAGTATGTAACCATAATAAATATATTCGAGAGTTATCGTTAACGAGTAAATTATCTTGCTTGTCCGTCAACAAGTTTCTGTTGACGATCACACTCAGGAGGATGAAATGTCCGAACGCAAGAAAATGTCCCTGCCGGGACTCTTCAAGAAAGTCGCCAGTAACGAACCCATCACCATGCTGACCTGCTACGATTACCCGACTGCACATTTTCAGGAGCAGGCTGGCATCGATATGATCCTGGTGGGCGACAGTCTGGGGATGACTATGCTGGGTTTTGAGAGCACCCTGCCAGTGACCATGGAAGACATGATCCGGCATGCCCAGGCGGTGCGGCGTGGATCGCCCAATGCCTGGTTGATCGGCGATATGCCTTACATGAGCTACCAGCCCAGCGTGGAGAGCGCCATCCGCAATGCAGGTCGTTTCATGGCCGAGGCGGGTTGTGATGCCATCAAGCTGGAAGGCGGCACAGAGATGGCCGACCGGCTGGCGGGCATTGTCCGCGCAGGCATCCCGGCGATGGGACACCTGGGTTTAACCCCGCAGAGCGTCAGCGCCCTGGGCGGTTTTCGAGTCCAAGGAAAAGGCGCCCAGCAGGCAAAGAAGATCGTCGATGACGCCCGCATTCTAGAAGAAGCTGGCGCGTATGCGATCCTGCTCGAGATGGTGCCCGACCGGCTGTGCCAGTTGATCACCGAGCGGGCCAAGAACTGCTTCATCATCAGCCTGGGATCGGGTCCGCATGCCCATGGGCAGTTATTGATCTACCACGATGCCTTCGGCCTTTACCCGAGGTTTAAGCCGCGCATGGCCAAGGTGTTCGCCAACGCCGGGCAGCTCATCCAGGATGGCCTGAAGGAATATGCCAAAGAAGTCACCGAACGCAGCTTTCCACAGCCGGAGAACTGGTTCGGCATGCCTGATGAGGAATACGACGAGTTGATCCAACTATTAGAAAAATAATCCATCAGGAACACGGCAAGAGACAATTTCCTGACGAATGCTTGCTTGATTTTGCCGTGCTCCTACCATTCTATTGACCACAGGAGAGACGGAATGGACGACAATCTGCGTAGATTATTGGAAATCCCCCCTTCCCGATTGGAAGCGATCAATGCCATCCTGCTTGATCCCGATACTCGCCTGGTGAATGACTTCCTGGCGGTAGTGGCCAAATATGGCACACCGCAGGAGATCAACCAGAAAGCAACCGCCGCCAACCAGCTACCCGCCCTATTGAAACGCGTCGAAACAGCTAAACCGGAATTCCTGAAAGATCTGGAATGGCTGGCAGAACAGCGTGATCGGGAGGCGTTCATCAGCGTGGCCGATTACCGCCGTAAAGTGCTGGGGACAAAGGCTGCCCGGATGAGCTTTCAAGATGATTTCGCTGTCACGCTGGAGGTCAGCGCGGCGCAGTATTTTCCCTGGATCATCCTGGCAGCCCACCGAGCCATCGAAAACCAGACGCTGATGCCGGGTCGCTTCATAAAAGTACGCAAGATGAAGGAACAGGAAATGGATGGCGATCTGCCAGCCATGGCGGCTGCCATGCAGATCATCGGCGCCAGCTATGTCGACACGCTGGATACCAAAGGCACGGATGGCTCCAATATCCACCTGGGAGGACCAGCGACGATCACCGGTTACTTTGGCGGCGTCGGGCAGCCCAACCATTACCCGCTCAAATGGCTGGATGAATACCTGTACTACTACACCAACTATGGCGTGCGCCAGGTCTTGAATATCAACTCGGGCACGATTCTGGTCGGCTATTTGCTGCACCGCCTGGGCGTAGATATCCAGTTTAAGATCTCGGTCTTTGTCGGCAACGATAACCCATACGCGGCCTTCTGGACGCTGATGGCAGCCAAGCTGTTCTCGCGCGATGACGGCAGCTCCCCGCTGATCGGCTTCAACTGGAGCAACTCGATCAACAACGAAACTATGGAGATCACGGCTCAATTCCGCCAGGATTTCGGTTTTGAGGATGTGGTCCGTTTCGAACACCACATCACCGAGACCTATAAGAGCATCGTGCGCCAGCCTTACAACCGCCGTGAGGAGCTGGTCGAGATCGCCGATCATGTCGCCAATATCTCCGCCAAGCATGAGGGCGGCGATCCGGAGATCGACAGCACGCGCCCCCACCCCTCGGATATCCTGGATTATTTCCGCGACAAAGAGGAGGTGATCGCCTCCGGCGATTGGGACGCCATGACACTCAACTTCATGGATAAGGTGGACGCCACCAATAAAACCGCCTGGGCGCTGACACAAGCAGGGTTGGCGTTTGTGGCGGCGAAGGAATTACACAAGTAGTCAGTGGGAAGTAGCAAGTTGTTCGTTGTAAGTTACATGATGCAATTAACAGTGGAGGTGTTTGAAGCACAGGTTTGATCTGATGGATATAAGAGTTAGCCTGGATCCAAGGAGAGACACCAGTGCCATTTGCTGAAAGTTTCCGAGATCTTATCGTTTACCAAAAAGCCAGGATTCTATCCCAGGAGATATTTACTCTAAGCTCAACTTTTCCTAGAGCAGAGACCTTCTCATTGACAGATCAGGTTAGGAGATCATCTAGATCCATCGGCGCACAGATAGCAGAAGCCTGGGCGAAAAGGCGTTACGAGAAGAATTTCGTATCAAAACTTACGGATGCCAACGGTGAGCAATTAGAAACCCAGCATTGGATTGAAGTGGCCATGGACTGTGGATATATATCGAGAGAACAATCTCAAATGCTAATCGATAAATGTACCGAAGTTGGTCGCTTGCTAGCCAGCATGATCAATAAATCGAGTCTGTTTTGTCAAACTCGCTCCAACTTAATTCGAGAAACAGAAGCGGAATATTTCGTTGATGCAATAGATAGTTCTGATGATATG
>JAGDMX010000377.1 GCA_017860725.1 Chloroflexota bacterium
TTCGAAACGATGAGCCATGTCGAGACCTGGAAAGGTAACGAGTTTATTGCCCTGGCGTCCGATGTATCATTTGATTACCCTGTGGGTGGTTTTTATTCCGGGTATTACGCAATGATGGTCACTCGCCACATGAAGGAGTTTGGCACAACCGTTGAGCAAATGGCTGCCGTCAGCGTAAAAAACCATCTGAATGCCACGCATAACCCGTATGCCCAAAAGAAAAACCGCTACACAATTCAGGATGTTCGCAATGCACCGATGGTCGCCTGGCCGCTTACCCGCTTGGATATCTGTGTCATGTCAGATGGTGCAGCCGTGACGATCCTGGCATCCGAAGAAGGGCTGCGCCGGCTTGAAGCAGCCGGGGCGCAGGTTCCTAGACCGCTGGCGCGCATCACTGGGATTGGGCGCGGAACGGATGCGATGCGTATGGCTGACCGCCCTCATGTTAAATATGACGACTTCATGGAAAATTACGCCACCGAGCAGGAACGCAATTCGGATGACACCCTGGAATATTACCGGAAGCTTTGGGAGCATGGCACCCGCTACCCAGGTGTCCACTCCTTCCGAGCCGGTCGGGCTGCAGGGAACATGGCTTACCGGATGGCCGGTATTCACAATCCCATCCAAGAATTGGATTTCATTGAGCTCCATGATGCTTATACCTCCAGCGAAATCCAAACCTATGAGGATTTGGGATTGTGTCGGTATGGTGAAGGCGGACCGTTTGCCATCTCGGGAAAAGCCTTCATGCCTGGTCTGGATTATGGGCTTGATCTACCTAATGAGCCAATTTGCCCGGTCAATCCATCCGGTGGGTTGATTGCTTGCGGGCATCCGGTAGGTGCTACCGGATTGATGCAGGCAGTGTTTGCCGTCTGGCAGCTTCAGGATCGGATTGGCGAGCGATTCGGGGACGCTACCTTGCAGGTGCAAAATGCTCAGCGTGGGTTAATCCACAGCCACGCCGGCACCGGCACCTACGTTACAGTATCGATTTTGGAAAGAGAAGGGTGAGCGAGGTATAAAATGGTTGAATCTCCCAATCGGCGCGAAGAATCTCTGGGCGGTTTTATTGTCCACGGCATTCCGTTTCCAATCAACACCGACCCCGACTCGTTGGCTTTCCTGAAGCAGATGGCTCCCATTCGCATTGAACAGGAATACGCCATCACCTATCTGCATTCCTACGGTCAGGACAGCCCGTGGTTCGCCGGTCTGACCAACCAGCACTTATTAGCGTGCCAGGAGAGTGAATCCGGCTATACCTATGCCAATCCCCGTGGGCACGATATGTTCACCGGTGAGCCAACCCAATGGATTGACATCACTACTCGACCAGCGCGCGTGCATGCTTTTACCGTGTGCTATTTTGGATCCGAAGCTTTCTTGCCCGAAACACCATATATCCTGGCTCTCATCGAGTTTGACGATGTTAATACCTTGCTGTTAACCCGCTTGATCGGACCCGACCCAGCTCGAGCCTCTCTCGACTGGATCGGCATGAACGTGAAACCACGCTTTCTGCGAAACAGCAAGCTGAAGCCAACAGATGTTTACTTTATTCCTGCCTGAGTAATATGCGCGACCCACTAAGCCACATCTGGAGATTTTTCGAACAGGTAGTATTTACTTTCAATTTCGATCCTGGAGATGAATTTAGCTTGTTCAATCCCTATAATCAGGAAATCTCTAGCATTGACCGGCCTGGAGCGGCGGGGATCCGCCAACAAAACCTCAAAAATTACCTTGATTCATTCCCAAAAGCCCCGGAATATTTACTGCTTGGTGAGGCGCCAGGTTGGCGCGGCTGCCGTTTTTCTGGCGTACCATTTACCAGTGAGGCACAGTTCGGGCAAAGTAATGTACCATTTCAGGGTGAACCAACCAGCATATCTGGCACGTATCGCGAAGCTAGTGCTACAATCTTCTGGAACACATTAAGGGTGCATCATCCGAGAGCGTTCGCTTGGAATATCATGCCTTTTCATCCACATCATATCGATGTTCCTCTCTCCAACCGGCGACCTTCGCGGTCAGAAATCGATTGGGCACTCCCGGTGCTGATAAGATTGATTAATCTGTTAGCGCCGATCCGAATCATAGCAGTCGGCAAAGTGGCAAGTTCTACACTAGCAAAAATAAATATTCCGGCATTAACTATTCGCCATCCATCACATGGCGGTGCTCAAATTTTTCGATCTGAAATACTTTCCTATCTGTGAACCTGGATATATTCTGATAGTGTTAATCGACGATATGACCGTTCCGGCGACCATCATTCATGATGACCAACTACCCATGATCGACGATCTAGGTGCAGGAGTGGCACGTTATAAAAGCCGCTTCTCAGGCTGGCGCGGCTTTTTCGGTTGTCTTTCTATTTGTGTGCTCGCATTTCTGCTGGTTATATCCTTCGCAGCGGGATATGCCCTATCAAACCTGATAAAAGCCAATAGAAATCTGCTTGATTCACCACTTCACATCTTATTGCTGGTTATTATCTTTATAATTTACCTGTTCTGGTTTTTATTGGCAAGAAGCTACCAGCATACCGGGCATTATGTCGAGATATACCAGTTCGGAGCAAAACTGAACTTGCCAAAAATCGGACGGCAAGTGTGGAAATGGGAAGAGCTCGATGGCGTTGCAGTCTCGGTGGTTGAGCTACATTACTTAGGCATAACCACTCCAATGCGTTGGCGAGCCCAGTTATATCCACAAACTGGTAAACCAGTTGAGATCTGCCCGGAGATCAAGAATCTTCCGGAATTGATCACGCGCCTGAAAGGAGCGGTTTATCCTGCTCGTCTGAGGCGATATCGCACTGATTTTCTAAAAGGGCAAGCCATCGGATTTGGGTGCATAACCATTTATCCAGATCGGTTAGAAATCCAAAAATCCACACGCAATTCCAAGAAGTTACCCTGGTCTATCATTTCCAGCCTGGGAGTCGAGAAAGGCTATCTGATTATCCACCCCCAAGGCAAGCGAAGACTACGAATCCCGACCTCTTCCATCCTCAACCTGGAATTATTTCTCGAAATCGTTAAACAGGATATTCGCGTATGAAATTCAACCAACTGCTCGCCAATAAACGATGGCTATCCGCAATAGGCATGCTAGTAACCTTCTCGCTATTATTGAGTGCTTGCGATGCTTCGGAGTGGATCAACAGCCTGCCCGGTAATCCAACCGACTCACCCCAGGTGACAACTACATCTGCACAGCCAGTCATCCAGCCAACAGCCATTCCACAGGCAAATATCACATTCAAAGTACGGGTTCCCGATGATACGCCCTCGGATGCAGAAGTATATTTGAGCATTGTTGATGAAGTAACCGGCTTGGCTTTAAATGCGGATCTCTATACTATGGCATACGATGAGGAGGCTTCCGGGCTTGACCAGGTCGTATACAGCCTAACTATGCCCTTCCAGATCGGGTCGATCATTAAATACCGCTACGAACGCCAGGCAGAAGCAGTTCGCGTGCTGGAGCATGTTGCCGACGGCAGCCCGGTGCGCTATCGATTGTTACACGCCA
>JAGDMX010000378.1 GCA_017860725.1 Chloroflexota bacterium
GGCAACCCTGGGTAGGCTGCTAGATTATCTGTCCTTACACGGTTTCACCCCGAGAGTCTCGCGGGCTGAAGCGGTAGCGAAATTGCAGCAGGCCATCGCCCCCGGTCGATCAGGGACCTTTCGTAAAGCCAAGCCCGGTAACTGGCGCGAACATTTCACCGAGGCAAATAAGGTGCTGTTCAAGGACCATGCAGGCGATTTGTTAATTGATCTTGGATATGAGACCAGCGGAGACTGGTAAGGAGATTGCTTGCTCGATTCCGTTGGACGGGTTCCCAACCTGGTGCAGGCTGAAACTTTCCTGAAGGAAGCGGAAGAGCAAGGCTCGTTGCCCAGGCAGCCGGGCTGATCTCAGGCTCCATCCCGGGTCTCGAACCGCAAACCGCTTACAGCCTGGGGCTTCTGCATGATATTGGCCGCCGGGAGGGGGTTACGGGCATGCGTCACGTGATCGACGGTTACCGCTTCTTATCGGCTCAGGGCTATGACGGCGCAGCGCGCATCTGCATGACCCATTCTTACCCGATTAAAAATGTGGCGTCGGGATCGGCTAAATGGGATGGCACCCGGGACGAATACGATTTTGCCCAGGCCTACCTGGATGCAATTGACTATAACCTGTATGACCGGCTGATACAACTATGCGATGCGTTATCGATGGCCTCTGGGTACTGCCTGATGGAAAAGCGAATGGTGGATGTAGCCCTGAGATATGGGACCAATAAATATACTGTAATGAAGTGGAAGGCATTTCTGGAGATCAAGGATGAGTTCGACCACCTGGCAGTCCGCCCGGTGTACAGCCTGTTACCCGGAGTTGTGGACCACACCTTTGGTGACCTGGGCCGGGTAGTTGAGTAATAGGCTCTGCTATGAAATCTAAAGTGCTTCTCTTTGCACGTTTAGCGCGTCGCCAGGCGCGCCGCTGGCAGGCGCTGCTGCGCTGGCGGCGAGCTTCCTTTCATGGCATACCGGTCCTGTTCGCCAATTCATTCCCTAAGAGCGGCACGCACCTACTGACCCAGGTGCTGGAGGGGTTCACTCTGGTCGGCCCAGCGGTGAACGCCGGCTTGCCGGCAATTGTGACCTACATGGGCGATTCGGGTCAGGAGCGCTCCGAGACAGAAATTATGTACGACCTGCAGCGTTTACTGCCTGGGGATATTGCCTATGGTCATGCCCATGCGCTGCAGGCGGCGGTGGAGCTCCTGCGCAAGCCGGGTTATGCCACCTACTTCATGTTACGCGACCCGCGCGATGTTGTAGTTTCGCATGTGCACTATATTACCGAGATGGAACCAGGGCACATCCATCACCTGTTTTATAAAGAAGAGCTGCATAGCTTTGATGAGCGCCTGATGGTTAGCATCCTGGGCCGCCCGGAAATTGGTATCGAATTTCCGGATATCCGCCAGCGTTTCTTACCTTATCTTGGCTGGATAAAATGTCCGGCAGTGCAAGTGCTGCGCTTTGAGGAGTTTGTGCAGGATCGCCAGGCGACTGTCAGCCGGGCGCTGGATTATGCTGTCGAGCGTGGCTTTCAGCTACACCGACCTCGGCAGGAGGCGGTGCAGATTTTGCTGGATCATTTGGATCCCAAGCGCTCGCCGACTTTCCGCAGTGGCAAAGCGGGCGGCTGGCGTGAGGCATTTACTCCCGAGCATACACGGGCGTTCAAAGAGATCGCCGGGGATTTGCTAATCCAGCTTGGTTACGAAAGGGATTTACTTTGGTAATACAGGTACTTTATCATCAGGTTAAACCATGACCCGCATTGCTGCTCTCGTCCCCATGCGCCATCATTCTCAGCGCGTAGTGGGTAAAAACTTCCGCCCTCTGGCTGGCATGCCGCTCTACCAGCATATCATCACGTCTCTGCTGGCCTGCAGTGAAATATCTCAAGTAGTGGTTGATACCGACAGCCCGGAAATCCAATCCGGATTGCAGCACAAATTCCCTCAGGTAGTAGTGATCGAGCGCCCGGAGCACTTGCGTGCCGACACGGTACCCATGAATGAGATTCTGATTCATGATACTTCACTGGTTGAGGCCGACCTATTTCTACAAACCCACAGCACGAATCCCCTGCTACGTTCGGAGACAATCTCACGGGCAATCCAGGCTCTGGTAAGCTCTTATCCAGCCTATGATTCGCTATTTTCAGTCACTCGTCTGCAGACTCGCCTGTGGGATCAGCTTGGTCGGGCGATCAACCATAACCCGGCAGTCCTGCTCCAGACACAAGACTTGCCGCCGATCTACGAAGAGAACTCCTGCATTTATATCTTCACCCGCCACAACCTGCTTTCGCGGCGTAATCGGCTTGGTGAGCGGCCCATGATGTTTGAGATCGACGCCGACGAAGCCTGGGATATCGATGAAGAGCTGGATTTCTTGATTTGTGACCTGCTGGTCAGGCAGCGAGCGGAACAACAGAATTAATCCTGATCCCTGCTGAGTGATTCTACATATGCCAACCATCTTATTTACCGCGCCTTACATGATTCCCTACCTGGATCGCTTCCGCCCGATGCTTGAGCACATGGGGCTGAATTTGATCGTCCCGACCGTTCAAGAACGCCTGGATGAGACCGATTTGCTGGCGTATGCTGGCCAGTTTGACGGCGCGATTTGTGGTGACGATCGCTATACGGCAAAGGTATTGGATGCCTGTGCTCCGCGCTTGAAAGTAATTTCGAAATGGGGCACAGGCATCGATTCGATCGACTCAGCGGCCGCCGAGCGACTGGGGATCCAGGTTGGACGCACGCCCAACGCTTTCACCCTGCCTGTGGCCGATACTGTGATGGGATATATCTTGGCATTTGCCAGGCGACATCCGTGGTTAGATCGGGCGATGAAAGCTGGCCAGTGGGACAAAATCCCGGGTGTCTCGCTCAGCGAGTGCACGCTGGGCGTGGTGGGGGTGGGCAACATTGGCAAGGCAGTTCTGCGGCGGGCGCGCCATTTTGGGATGCGCCTGCTGGGCAACGACATCATCCACATCGCGCCGGATTTCCTGGCAGAGAACGGTGTCCAGATGGTGCGTCTGGACGAGCTGATGGCACAAGCCGATTTTGTCAGCCTGCACTGTGATCTCAACCCAACCAGCTACCACCTGGTGAATGCACAAACGCTGTCGTGGATGCAATCGCAGGCAGTTTTGATCAACACCAGCCGCGGTCCGGTAGTGGACGAGCCGGCTCTGGTGGATGCACTGCAGCGAGGAGCAATCGCTGGAGCAGCGCTGGATGTATTTGAGGTTGAGCCACTGCCGTTGGACAGTCCACTGCTAAAATTGGATAATGTTCTGCTGGCGCCGCACAATGCCAATTCCAGCCCTGCGGCCTGGGAGCGAGTGCACTGGAACACCATCCGCAACTTACTGATCGGATTGGATATATCTCCTAAGGATTTAGAACTCTTAGTTTGAAGTTGTGGCTCATCGCAACTGTCCTGATCCGGCGCCTGAGAACACACTGCCTGCGTTTTTGAGAGCCGTGGAACTGGGAGCTGATGCCGTTGAGTTGGATGTGCGCCTGACATCTGACAGGGGACCGGTGGGATTTCATTACTTCTACTGTGGAATTAATCCAGGCGCTCCAGTTTACTCGCATGGACACAGATACCTTTGAGCAAGTTCTAGAATTTCGCGAAAGGAAGAATCATGAATCCAACTTCTGATTTGCGTACAGTGCTAATCACCGGCGCAGCCGGCGGCATCGGCCGCGC
>JAGDMX010000064.1 GCA_017860725.1 Chloroflexota bacterium
AGGGCCAGTTTCATCAGGCTGGCTCCAAGTTCGAGCCATGCACCGCTATGGTTTTGGCTGGAGGGAGAGAGAGCCGGATTAGCACCACACTGGTGGAAAAGAGGATGGTAAACAGGATACCGGCTACTGCTGCGGCGCGCGGCGTATTCAGCCTCCGTCCGGTTAATACACTTCGAGAATGAGTCATGGCCAGACCTCCTTACCAACGTGAAGGATCAATTTCCTGCGGTGCGGTTTGATGGATGATCTTCCCGCATAGGCTCTTGCCCTGGATGTCGCCCTCGCCAGGATCCAAGCGCTTATGCCGGCGTTTCTTCTTTCAGCACCCTGCGTAAGGTTTTTCCAACCATCGACTTGGGCAGGCTATCGCAAAACTCGATTTCCTTAGGAATTTTATAGGCGACGAGCTTGGTGCGGCAGTAATCTTGAATTTCATGGGCGCTGGCTTGTTCACCCGGCTTGAGCACCACCCAGGCTTTCACAGCCTCACCCTGGATGGCATCGGGTACACCGGCCACGCATACATCATAGACTGCCGGGAGGGAAGCAATCACTTCTTCCACATCTCGCGGCCAGACCTGGAAGCCACTCGGTTTGATCAAATCCTTCTTGCGATCGACGATGAAAAGATATCCATCCTCATCCAGGTAGCCGATATCTCCCGTGTAGACCCAGCCGTCCCGGATCATATTTGCCGTTTCGGTTGGATGCTCCCAATAGCCTACCATTACCTGTGGTGCCCGGATGAGGATCTCGCCAATCCCCATCGGGGGTAGGCTTCCTTCCCCACTATCGACATCGACGATGCGTACCTCGACATCTGTGATCGGCACACCGGTCGAGCCTTCTTTATACACGCCGTGCACCGGGCAGGCGACCGCCGCCAGCATGGTTTCCGTCATCGCGTAAGCTTCCAGGAGCCGCCCGCCTGTCAAAGCCTCAAAACGATGCTTGGTCTCTGCTAGCAGGGGAGCGGCAGCCGAGTAGCATACTTTCATCGACTTGAAATCGACCTTGCCTGCCAAGACCGCGGGATGGTTGAGCAGGCTATTGAATAATGTGGGCACACCGTGGAGCACCGCTGGGCGTGTCTTGCGGATGGTGGCAATTAAATCATCGAGGTCACGCGGGTTGGGTACCAGAGCCATCGGCCAGCGCGCCAGCAGCGAAGTGCACATGCCCATATTGCCATAGATGTGAAACATCGGCATGCAAATCGTGATAGGATCATCCCAATCTACCAGGACAGACTTCGCATAAGTGTGCAATTGCATCGCACTGATCAATAGCGCCTGGTGGGTGCCGAGTGCGGCTTTGGGTTTGCCCGTAGTACCACCGCTGAATAATAGAATGGCTGGATCTTTGGGACCCACCATAATCTCTGGCGGAGCTGCGTTGGCAAAACGCTTCAGCAGCTCATTCATGCTGTAATCGCCGGGCTGGAGTTGAATCCAATGACCTTCTTTTTTTTCTTTCAAGAGGGTAAATAGCAGGCGCAAGGGTAACGTCAAATGATCTTTAATATTTGTAGTGATGATGCGCTTGACCCCGCTACGTTCTTGTAGCGCCTTGATTTTATGGTAGAAGGGCGTCAGCACGACTACCGTCTCTGCCCCCACCTCCTTCAAAGCGAATTCCAGCTCTGTGGGGGTATAAAGAGAATTGATCGGGCAGACGATGGCGCCCGCTTTCCAGGCTCCCAGTTGGGCAATGATCGCCTGCGGGGAATTCGGGATTAACAGGGCTACACGTTCGCCTTTCTTAACCCCCAAATTAACCAAGGCCGTCCCAAAGGCATTGCTCAACTGCTCCAGTTCGGCATAGCTCATGTGCCGGTCCTTAAAAATCAGCGCCGTATGTTTGGGCCGCAGTTGGACAGTCTCTCGGACCGCCTCCAATAAGGTCCGTTCGGGATATGGGCGCAGAGTATGCGGCATACCCGGATCATAGCTCTTAAACCAGGGTTTTTCTTCCATGCTCACCTCCCGCTGGCTGGTCTGGAAATCAGACAAATTATCCAATGAAATACTCAATTGTTTATCCTCACTTGAATAAATCTCGCTGCAGTCATTACACGCGCAGGAGTTGTTAAGGCATACTACGAACAAAGTCCATTGGTTGCCGGGTAGAAATTGCGCTGCCTAATATTTTTGAAGTCGCGTTCCACTTCTACAAAGCGCAGCGGGTTCCTCTAATAATCATTTTATCGTATTTATAACACGTGAGCGACTTATCAACATGAGGGAGAGGATAAATATATGGGCGGTTTCATTGTATTTCGGGGATTTTTGTATCTTTTGAGATAGATCCGATGTTTAGAGAAAGACCCCAGCTAACGCCTCGGGTGTGATCCCAGGTGTTTCAATTCCCTCCCGGGCATAAAATGCCTGGATCGCTGCCGTCAGCGCTGCAGCCTCCAGAGGGGTTCCTTCCAGCGCTTGCTCCAGACTGGATAGGGCACTCTGTGGATAGATGAAGAAATCGCCCGACAGGTGTACATCCGCCAAGCGGCCTTCCTGATTGGTTGCCGTCAGGCGCACCAACCCTCCCGGCAGCTTGACCACTTTTTGCAGCACGAAAACACCCTCGCGGATCTTGACCTGGGGGTGGCGTTCCTTGCGGGCGTCATTTTCGTACAGCCAGGCGTCGGTGTACATCTCGGCAAAGCGCTCGTCTGCTTTCCGGCGCAGGGCTGTGTCAATGCTGTTTTTCTCCTCTAACGGACCTAGCAGGGCTTCCACTCGTCGCCGTAGATCGCCGGCTAGCTCTTCCGTGGCTGGAACCGAACCAGTCTCGCGCTGGAAGGTGCTCAGGTTCTCGCTCAGGCTTTTGTAAACCTTATCACGGAACTTCTCGTCGGGCACGCGCAGCACCCTGGTCATCATTTCATAGTTGAAGTCCAGGATAAAGTTACCAACTAAGATGATCATGTTGTTGATCTCGGCGGCACCGTTGCCCGAGACCTTGCGCCCATTGGCGATGATATCGTTCACCGTGCGGAACTCGGCTGCCACGCCAAACTGGCGGTAGGTCTCCACGACAGGCTTAAGCAGCATGCTGTACAGGTCGCTTTTCGATGCAGGCAAGCCGGGATGATCTTTGCGGAGGATGAACTGATAGAAAAGCTGCTCTCCATCCAGGTATACTGCGCCTCCGCCTACTTCCCGGCGCAGCAGCGGGATGCCGTGCTGGCGGGTGTAATCCAGGTCGATCTCCTGGCGGGCATCTTGATGGCAGCCCAGGCAAAAGTAGGGCGTAGCCGGGCGGCAGATGATCAGCATTTCGCGCCCCAGGTAGGCAGATGCGTGGTAGAGCGACTGGCTGTCGCCCCAGGGAACACGGTCAAGGAAATAATATTCCATTGCTATCTCTAAAGGAAGAATCAGATTTTCATTTTGGTACGACTACCCGGCGGGTGTTGAACTCCACACCTTGGATAGCCCGCGAGAAGAAGTAGAAGGCAAAGTGTGAAATGCGGCTGAGCGGGATCCAGATTAGCAGGATATCAACCAGCAACATATGAATGCTGAACGAGACCTCATAAGGCAGCCATAGCTTGCGCGCCAGCACAAAGCCAGTGATCATCGGCAAGAACACCAGCAGCCAGTTCAGCCACTCGGAGGGACCACTGATCAGGCGTAGCACCGGATCAAACAGGCGGTTGATCAATAGTGCCAGCATGGCCACGATGCCAATGGCTGCCAGCCAGCCCACGGCCGCACTCGGCAGCACCGGCCAGCCGAAGCCAATCATGCTCTTCCAGGCCGACATGTGGGTCTTGCTGAGCAGGATCACGGTAAGCAAGCCCAGGTGGAAAAGCCCGCCGGCCAGGTAAATCACCGGCTTACGCTGGAAAGCGCCTTTCAATCCGGGGATAAAGGGCAGCACCAGTAGACCGCTCAAAAAAGATTGGCCTGCTCCGGCGACCCGTCCGGTTTTATCGACGGCGACGCGATGCTTCCATCCGGAACGCAGTGCCTGCACCAACCGCAGCAGCATGCCCACCACGAAGAACCAGAAGGCAGCTTTAAACAGCGGGCCGCGCGTGAATTGCAACGCTTTCATCCAGGTGAAGCCACTCGTTGGAGTTGCTGGGCTGCCGCCTGCAGTCGTTCCACCTTCTGTGCCGGCGGCTGCTGCCCCTGTTGTCGGGGTGATTGTCTCCGTCGCCGAGATTGTCGCCGTCGGTGTGCTCGCGACACCGGTGGATTGCGCGCACTCGGTGGCGATGACCCAGCAGGGCTCGTCCGTTGTTGCAGGGCTAACCGTCGGTGTCGCTGGGGTTTCGGGCGTGATCATAGCCAGGTAAGCGGTGATCAGTTCCTGGCTGTTATCGGGGTGACACATGGCGCAAGTAGTTCCAGCCTCCAGCGGGTTTGGCACTTGTCCGGTATGGGCGGCCTCCTGTGTCTCGCCGGAGGGATTACCGGCATGGCAGACTTCACAGGCTAGCATGTTGTGCTGGATATGCCATTGGCCTTCAGTCCGCACCGGTTTTTTCCCTTCAGTCTCATGGCAGGTTATGCAGCTGCTATCGCCGGATTGAGCCTGGGATGGCGGCTGATTCGCCAATAGGACGGCGCAGATCAATGCCAACCCGAAAGCGATCGATACCATCGAACGAAATTTCATGGTTGCCTCTAAATACCCAATTGGTCACCAGGCTTGATCCTGCCGGCGGCAGCAAACTCAATGGCTTTGAGTTTGCGCTCTCCCTCCGGTTGCAAGCGCAAGAGCAGCAGAGCGCCACCCCAGGCTGCCAGCAGCACGCCATCCTGGCGGATCTCCAGCACCTCGCCGGGGATGCGGTCGTGGGTGTATTCCATCTTCTGGCAGTCGAGGAGCTTAAGGCGCGAGCCGTTCAAGGTCGTACTGGCACCAGGCTGTGGGTTGGCACCGCGGATCAGGTTATACACCTGCGCGATCGGCTGGGTCCAATCTATGGCGGTGCGCTCTTCGGTGCACAGAGGCTCGTAGGTGGCTTGGCTTTCATCCTGGATGATACGTGGCGCTTTCCCTTCTCGTACTAATTGCACTGCTTCGACCAATGCTTGCACCCCCAGCGGGAAGAGCTTGTTGAAGTATAGTGAGCCGGTAGTATCATCCGGCTCGATGGAAACTTCTTTCTGCAGCAAAACAGGACCGGTATCGATACCCTTATCGGGCCAGAAGATGCTCAGCCCGGTTTTGGTTTCTCCCATGATCACCGCCCAGTTGATGGCGCTGCCGCCGCGGTGTAGGGGGAGCAAGGATGGGTGGTATTGGATGCTGCCCAGCCGCGGGGTGTCCAGAATGCGCTGAGGGATGATATCGGTGACAAAAGCCATCACATTCAAGTCGGGCTGGTAGCGCTCGTAGGCTTCGCCAACTTCTGGGTCGCGCATTTTACGCGGCTGCATCACTGGGATGCCCTTGCCTTCCGCCAGCAGGCGCAATCCGCCGGGTTTTTCAGGTGGGTCGGGGGGACAGAAGACGACTGCTACCTGCTCTCCTGCCTCTAGAAGCGCTGACAGTACTTTTTCACCAAATGCAGCCTGGCCGATTAAGGCAATGCGCATAGACCCTCCTATTTCTTCAACAGGCCGCGCGCCCGCCAGTCGGCCACGCTGCTTTCCAGCCAGGACTGTAAGCCGTCACCATGCGCCAGGTTGGACAGGTCGGCAGCCAGGTTGTCCGGTTCCACCAGCACGATCCAGCCCTTACCGTAAGGATCGCTGTTGAGCGGGCCAGGATTATCCATGATCTCGTCGTTCACTTCCACAACAGTGCCGCCCACCGGCAGGCGCAGCGGGCCAACATATTTACCGGCCTCCATGGTGCCAAAGGGGCGCAGCACTGCAAGCGGTCGCCCAGGTGGCTTGATGCGCAGTGCAGTGATGGTCTGGGCGGAAGCCTGGGCAATGTCATCCAGACCAATCCGCACCATGTCGCCTTCCACTCGTACCCACAGGTGGTCCTCTTTTTGATAATATAGCTCATCAGGTAGATTGAATGCATCTAACGTAGCCATGAACAACTCCTTTCATACAAGAATTTCTTAAGAGACTTCCAGAGCACGCGCTACAATTTCGGTAATATCCAGGACTTTCATCTCCGGTTTTACCTTCTTCATGCCTTCTTCCAGCACGCGCGTGCACTGCGGGCAGGCGGTCACCAGCATATCTGCACCAGGTTGACTGAGTTTATTGGCTGTTGCCTGGGCGACTTGCTTGACGCCCAGTGGGTTTACCATTTCCACATCGCCACCGCCGCCGCAGCATAAGCCGCTCTTACGCCGTTCGGCTACTTCACGCAGCTCAACCCCCGGGATGGCGCGCAGCACCGTGCGCGGCGCTTCAAAGACGCCGCCTGTACGCGCCAGGTCGCACGGGTCATGATAGGTGACACTGGTTTGCAAATCCTTCAGCTTCAGCCTTTCCGCCTCAATTAAATCAGCGATCATTTCGGTGGAATGCAGCAGGAGCACACCGGGCATACGCTCGTGGTATTCTTCCAGCCACATTAACCGGCAGGCCGGACAGGTGAAAACCACCGTTCGCGCCCCACTGGCCCACACTGCGGAGATGTTTTTGCGGATCAGCGCTTCGGCGTCGGCTTTCATCCCGGCGGCGCGCAGCGGAAAGCCGCAGCATACTTCTGACCCACCCAGGATTGTGAAATTGACCCCGGCGGCGTCCAATATATGCACGAATGACTCGGCGATGCGTTGAGCACGTGGGGCAAAAGACGAGACGCAGCCTACGAAGTACACGACTTCGGCATGCTGGCGTTGGTAAAGGTCATCCGGAGGATCGTCCATGTAATCCACCCAGCCGGCACGCTCATCGGCTGGAAAACCAAATACGTTGTTATCCTTTTCTACGGTGGCGCGCATGCGCATTAAGCTTTCAGGCACGGCCCCGGCTTCAGCCAGCCGGTCACGCAGCTCGTGCAGTAAGGGACCAATCGCAATACCCATCGGGCAGGTCACCGAGCAGCGGTTGCAGGTAGAGCAGGCGCTGAAGTTCAGATCACGCCAGTGCTCCAGATCGGCCTGACGCACCGGCTTTTCCAGGTGCAAGCTCACTTTCAGCTTGCCCAACAGGGTCGAGCGCTGCTCGTAAGCGCGCCGCAATAAGTCTAGTTTCCAGATGGGAGCTACCTGCGGATCCTTACTGGCGGCATAAAACGGACAGGCAGCGGCGCAGATCCCGCAGCGGGTGCAGGCTTCTAACTGCGAGGCTGCCCAGCCGCCAACTTCATTGAGAAACGCTTCCATTAATCACCTGTAGGTTGAATACTTCACAAAAATACTTGGTGAATGCCTGTTTCACCGCTTCCATAGGCACCGGGCGGCCAAGCTGGCATTGCATGGATGTGACACCGCGATTGCTAATTCCGCAGGGGACGATCAGGTCAAAGAATGCCAGATTGGTGTTGACATTTAGCGCCAAGCCGTGCATCGTCACATCATTGCTTACCGCCACGCCCACTGCAGCGATCTTCTCTTTTCCCACCCACACACCTGGGTAGCGCTCTTCGCGCTGCGCCGGGATGTCCCATTGTGCCAGCAAGCGCAGGCTTACTTCTTCAATCTTCCATAAGTAAGCATGCAAGTCACTGTCGGGCAGCTTGATGATCGGATAAGCCACCAACTGGCCTGGGCCATGGAAGGTGGCTCGCCCGCCGCGGCTGCTATCGAACAGCTCGACACCCTTCATCCGCAGAGTTTCGGCAGTCATAAGCAAATCGTCCAAACCACCGCTCTGCCCCAGGGTGATTACCGGGGTATGCTCGAGCAGGATCAGGCTGTCTGCGCGCCGATCCTGCTGGCGCTCCCGGCAAAGGCGTTGCTGCAGCTCGAGCGCCGGGCCGTAATCCAGCAGGCCTGCGTCCAGGAGGGTAACGCTGCCTGTAAGTGCTGGCGCTACCATTTTGGAATATACAACGCCTGCCCGGCAAATGCGCGTCCGGCTTCGACCATGCTCTCACACAGTGTGGGGTGACCGCGGATAGCCCAAGCAAAATCTTCGGCTAACACTTCCATCTGCAGTGCCAGGGCAGCTTCTCCAATCAGCTCAGTGGCGCGGTGACCAACGATATGCACACCCAACAGTTTGCCATACTTTTTGTCAAAGACTACCTTGATGCCGCCCACTGCCTCGTCCAGGGTCATGGCGCGGACATTGGAGGCCAGGGAGATATTGGCGATCTCGATTTCGTGGCCCAGGTCTTCGGCTTCGGTTTCCGACAAGCCTACGCAGGCGACCTCGGGAATAGTGTATACACAGCGTGGCATATTGCGCAGGTTCTGGTGGCGATTTTGCCCCAGGGCGTTTTCAGCAGCCAGCAAGCCTTGCAGGGTCGCCACGTAAGAATACATGGGCGGGCCAGCCAGGTCGCCGATGGCGTAAATACCAGGCACATTGGTCTGGCAGCGGTCATCAATCTGCACCGCGTCATCCACCACTTTAACTCCCGTGGCTTCCAGCCCCAATCCCTCCAATGCCGGGGCATGTCCCACCCACAGGACACGATCCACCAGCAGGCTGCTCTCACCTTTGCGCTGGCCGACTAAGATGCGCGTCTTACCATCCTCAAGACTGGCTGAGCGCACGCTGGCGCCAGTCAAAATCTGCACGCCTTGCTCGGCTAAGATGCTCTGTAGGCGCTGGCCTACCTCGTAGTCTTCTTCGATCAGGACATTAGCGCCTTGGGCAACCAGGGTGACCTTGCTACCTAACAGGGCAAAGTATTGGGCAAACTGCACTTCAATGCCGCCGCTGCCCCATACCAACAAGGTTTCGGGTATGGCGTCCAGCGCCAGTGCCTGGCGGCTGGTTAACAACCCTGGCATCGGTATCGGCGGTTCGCTCGGGCGCGCCCCGGTTGCCAGTATGATAGCGTCGGCCTCCAGGCGCTGGTCACCGACCATCACGGTGCGAGCCCCAACCAATCGCGCCGTACCCTCGATCACCTGCACACCGAAGCTGTCCATCAGTGCGCTGATGCCCATGCGCAGCTCTTCGACGATGCCGCCGACATGGGCACGTGCCTTGACGAGGTCCAGCGCGGGCACCTCTACCTGGATGCCCAGGTTGTCTGCCCGTCTGATGCGATCCAGTAACTCCACGCTGGCAAGCATGCCGGTGAATGGGATGCAGTTGTAGTTGACACAGCTTCCGCCCAGGAATCCTTTTTCGACCAGGGTGACATTCGCACCAAGCTGGGCGGCGCGGGTGGCGGCTGCTGTACCGCCTGGCCCTCCACCGATCACAATAATCTGAGTCATAGGAATTATCCCTTTACGGTGAAACTCAACGAATCAGATAGGGATGTGAAAGTACATCTCCCAATGTCTGCATGAAAGCAGCTGCCGGGGCGCCATCCACCAGGCGATGATCGAATGTCAGGCTCAGCACCATCATCCAGCGCCTGGCGACATCACCGCGGTAAACCACCACTTTTTCGACAATGCGGCCCACGCCTAAGATGGCTATCTCAGGTGGGTTGATGATGGG
>JAGDMX010000379.1 GCA_017860725.1 Chloroflexota bacterium
ACCGCCCGGATTAATCAATAAGGTCCGTAAAACCGTGGCTAAAAAGTACAGCGCAGCGGCAAGATAATATACCCAATGGAACAACCGGCTGGTAATGCGTTCCATATAACTCTGCGAATGCTTTGGCTGACAGGTGAGGGATCAGACTCTATCCTGTTGATTATACTGCTTGTCAGAACAAGCTAACCATCATAAACCCAAAACACCCCTTATCCCGCCTCACCAGCCGCGTGTATCTCCGCGCGGGTATTCTTCGTCGCCCTCCGGCGGCTCAGCGCCCTGCTCGCCCGGCACGCATGCGCAGGGGAAGGCATGGCAGCGGTGGCACACCCCCCAGAAGGACTGCGAGCGCTCGTCGAACTCGTCGCTGAAGGCATAATCCAGGAACTTGGGCGGGATGCGCAGGTCGGGGTCGGGACAGGCGCAGTGGGCCTCATCCCGCCGGCACTGGCTGCAGATATAAGGCGGTCGGTTGACCTCCGGGCAGCGGCGGTTGGCGTTCAGGTTAGCCGCCAGCACCGCAGAGGGATTGCTCAGCTTGTTCTGGCGCTGGTAGGCAAAGCAGAATGCGATCCAGCCCAGCACGTCGCGCAGGTCGGGCAGGTAGGTGTGGCCGCGGCGCACATTGGCCGTGATCTGGGCGTCAATGCGCAGGGCGGCATCCGTCCATACCCCGGCGCGCAGCAGGCAGTCCAGCACCGTCAGGTAGCCGCTGCCCGTCTCCGGCTCGCCGGACTCTGTTGGATGATGTTGTCGAATCAGATTTTGAGGAGAGTCTATCCTCACATCATCAATAGAGTCCGCCTGGTCGGGAGTCTGGTTAGCCGGACTCAGCAGGTGGATCGTGTAGCGGTTGGCGCCGTCGCTGCTCCAGTGGATCAGCTTGGCCAGGCGCAGCAGGCGTAACGTATTGCGCACCTGCGTGCGGGAGGCGTGCAGCAGCGGCACGAGCTGGCGATCGAAGTCCAGCGGGGCGGTGTGCTCGTAGTTGGTTGGCTCGGCGGCTGCGTATAGCCGTGCGAGCGCCTGCAATGCCTGGGCCGGCAGGGTGCTATCCAGGATGGCTGCCGTGGGGATGGGTGTGTGGGCCGGCAGCGGAGCTGTAATCCCGGTTTCCCGGGGTGTAATCCCGGATATTGGGGATGGGTCCGTGGAGTGCGATAGGTGGTCCCGCTGTGAACGGGATGCCTGGGTTACTTGCCGGGCAGAAACCCGGGTGCGTCTGGGGGCGGATCTACCTCTCGCCGGGGGCAGCGGATCGCTGGCGGGGTCGTAAGGGGCATCTTCTGGAGGGTAGGGGTGCTGCTCCTGCGGCATGTCGGAGTCGGGGTAATCGGTCTGGCTCAACATGCCTAATTATATATAGAACATTTGTTCTTGTCAATGGATCCCCCTTAAAAATTTCTAAGGCATGGTCAGGGTGAAGTAGAAATAAGCCCCGCAGCCGTAAAACAGCGGCAGCGCCGCGGTGATGATAGCCGCCAGGTACCACTTCAGGATGTAGAAAATCCAGGGCAGGATCAGGCCGCCCAGCAAGACGAAGGGCGTGGAAACCAGGAAGATGAACACCTGCCAGGCCTCTGGGGAAGTGCCACTGTCGAAGGCGAACGGCGACAGCATGGCAAACATCGCGGCGGGGACCAGCAGCAGCAGGTAAAAGATGCTGAATACGATCAGGGTGATCAGCGCCGGGCGTTTGAGCGGCCGGGGCGGGGCAGCCGGGGCGGGCGTAGGTTCTGGGGCAGGGATGGAGGTGTCGGTCATGCTTGGTTCCTTGGCAAGGCCGGGGATGGCAGGATATTTTGAACCCCGATAACTAAGATAATTATACTCTACCAGTTGATCCTATGTCGCAGACCCTAAAAACTGGCGCGACTACACCGCCAGAGCCTGGCTTACTGAAACCCTCGATACAATAGCGATGACTATCTTCTTGGCTGTTTACGCCAGTATTTCATGCTTGCGGCATTTCGGTTCCAAGATACGTTTTGCTTTCAACGTAATCAAACCAGTTCATCCTAAAAAGATTCTCTGCATGTTTCTGAGCAGATTCGAAATCTGGATATTTCACTACACCCCACGCAAGCCATTCCTCAGTAGCTGACATACAAACCATGACGTACTCGCCACCCACTTGTTTCTCTGACTCCTCAACCTGCTTCTGTAGTTTATTCTGCTCTTCAGTGGTCAGCTTATACCAGGGATCCTTGTAATTCATAAACCAAACTTTATAAATCGGTTTAGCCATTTGAGACCTCCTTCATTGACATGGCTATCGTCTGCAATCATGCAAACATTCTATCAGCCCGCCACCCAGGTTTGTGGAGGGCTTTCCTGTTCGAGAGGTGAGCAGCGTTGGTCTGCTGCTTCTATGACACCTCCCTGGATGCAAATGGGATACCTGTAATCATATAATACAGAAAATGTGTTGTTGAGTCAACTAGCCACCTGACAGTTTGTGGTTACAGGTATGAAACAACGGGATACGGAAAGGCAAGGCATTGGTCAATCTCCTTAGAGCATTAGGAGCTCTTAGCGGACGCCAGTGAGAAACCACGTTGGCATCAACCCTTTGCCTTTAATGTCGACCGAACCACGCGATTCAAACAAGAATCCCGTGGGCAAGGCGTCATGAACAGCCTCGGTGCATTGGATGCGATTGGCCATCCCTTGGCTCTGCATCCGATTGGCGATGTTGACCGTGTCCCCCCACAGATCATAGATGAATTTATGACGGCCAATCACCCCCGCGACGACCGGCCCGCGGTTGATACCGATGCGGATGTCCAGCGGCAGGTTCAAGTCGCGAGCAATCCTGCCCAGCGCGGGGGTCATTTCAAGGGCGGCCCGCGCCACTCGCTCGGTGTGGTCTTTTATGATATTGGGCAAGCCGCCCACCACCATGTAGGAATCCCCAATCGTTTTGATTTTCTCCAGCTCGTAGCGACCGACGATGGAGTCGAAGGCCGAGAAGATTTGATCCAGGAGTTCCACCACCCGCTCGGGAGCCAGGCGCGCCGATAAGGGTGTGAAGTTGGCGATGTCGGCAAACAAGACCGTGGCTTGCTCGTAACGGTCCGCGATCATCTCTTCACCCTGTTTGAGGCGTTCAGCGATGGGCGCCGGCAGGATATTCAACAGGAGGCTTTCCGAACGGGCGCGCTCGAGCTGGAGTTCATGGGTGCGCACATCAATGCGTTTCTCGAGATCATGGTTCAGATCGGTCAACCCCTGCAAATAGTGCTTGATATCCTGCGAGACCGCCCCAGCCACATCCATCGCGCGCAAATTTCCTGCTTCAAGCTTTGGCAAGCTGATCACGCCGAAGCGTTGCAATGGGTCGAAGGGATCGGCTACCTGGGCGTTGTACTCTTCGGCATGCGCCAGGCAATAGACCAGGGCCGTGGCACAATGATCGGGCGGCAGCAAGCCCGGATAGCCGGGGTTTTGCGCCAACCCCGCCAGCAAAACATCCACAGGCAGGCCC
>JAGDMX010000380.1 GCA_017860725.1 Chloroflexota bacterium
AAATATGATGGTTACAACTTCACAATTTTCATACTGGAATCCGAGAATGATGTTTTATTCAGCAATTATGTTACCGGCCTATACCAGGATCGTAGCAGCGACTTGTGGATCAGTACAAACACCGATTTAGTCCGTAGGGATTACCAGAACGGAAAACTCAATCACTATAAGGCTGACCCTACCAACCCACACAGCCTGGCGCCAGGCAGGATCAATGCGATCAGCGAAGATTCTACTGGGACCCTTTGGATTGGGACGAACGGGGGATTGAACCGTTATGACCCTGCACCGGAGACTTTCACTCGTTTTTTGCAGGACCAGGCAGTCCTGAGTATTTATGCTGACCAGCGAGGAGGAACCTGGTTGGGGACAGCCAGTGGATTGTGGTATTACGGCCCCGGCTCAATAGAGCAGCAGAATCCTGTGCACTACCAGCATGATCCTGCAGACCCGACCAGCCTCAGCAACGATATTGTCATCGCCATCCATGAAGACACTCAAGGATTCATTTGGGTGGGCACTCAATATGCTGGGCTTAACCGGTTGGATGATAGTACCGGTAAATTCACACGCTATCCAGCCAATCCAGATGACCCAACCAGCCTGAGCAGTAATTGGATCAACGCGATTCTGGAGGACGAATCAGGCTGGTTATGGATTGGCACCAATCATGGACTGAATTTACTCAACCGAATCACGGGTCGGTTCTTTCAATACCACTTTGACCCAGATGACGCACACAGCCTGAGCAGCGAAGAGGTGCGAGATATCTACCAGGATCGCTCTGGCGTCGTCTGGGTGGCAACGACGGGTGGGATCTGTAAGCTAAATGAAACTGCCAGCCGCTTTACTCACTACCAACAAGGATCGAATCAGCTCAGCCCGGCGGCAGCCGCTCCGCCTGGTAATCTGCCTGACTTAAGCGATAACCTGATTACCTCAATTTATCAGGACAGTCATGACATCCTTTGGATCGGCACGTCCTTAGGCGGACTGAACCGGCTGGATCGCAGCACCGGCAGCGTGACGGTATACAGGCATGATCCAGCTGATTCCACCAGCCTCAGCAATGGCGAGGTATTTGCCATCTCCGAGGACCGGACAGGAATGCTTTGGATTGCAACTTCAAGCGGCCTGGATCGTTTTGATGCTCAGACAGGGACTTTTATTGCCGAAGAAGAATTTCAGGGGCAGACGGTCTCAGCGATTGTCGAGGATCAGCAAGGCGGTATGTGGGTAGGCACCTGGGGAGGACTATTGCGCCGTGAGCCAGGCGCCTCACACTTCACCGATATACCAGGCTTTGGAGGCTTGTCCGCCTTGGATCGGGTTCAAGAGATCTACCCCGATCGAAACGGAGCGGTTTGGATCAGCACACAAAATTACGGGCTCTTCCGCATGGATCCGGGCGAGGAAAATAGCGAATCTACGCCATCCGTCATCCATTTCTCGCAAGATGCCGACGATCCCAGGAGTCCAGGGGTTAGCCCAGTGATGAGCTTTTATGAAGACGACCAGGGAACCCTATGGATGGGCAGCGTCGATGATGGGCTGGTACGTTTTGACCGGGAGACGCAGACATTTTCCCATTATCTGCCCAGCACTGGCATCGCCAAATACGTTAGCTGCATCCAGGGGGATTCTCAAGGTCTCCTGTGGATGGGCACCGCGCTTGGCCTGGCACGCTTTGACCCACACAGCGAGACATTTTCCTATTTTGACGCCCGGGATGGCCTGGAGGTCGGCGAAGGGTTAAGGTGTTTTCAGAACAAACAGGGTGAAATGTTCTTCGGCAGTTTACAAGGGCTCAATACCTTTTTCCCAGAGCAGATCCAAGATAATCCCAATGTGCCGGAGGTGGTGATCACGTCGGTCAATCAAAATAATCAGGCGCTACGGACCGATCTCCTTCCCAATGAGCAAATCAAGCTGACCTACCGGGAGAATTACCTTTCCTTCGATTTCGCTGCCCTCGACTACACCGCGCCTGCAAAAAACCAATATGCCTATAAAATGGAAGGACTCGAGGCAGATTGGATTGAGGCCGGTACGCGCCGGCATGCCGACTACCCGGACCTCAAACCAGGAACCTATACTTTTCGGGTGAAGGCCTCCAACAACAGCGGTGTCTGGAACGAGCAAGGCGCGGCGATGCGCATCACCATCACGCCTCCGTTCTGGCAAACCTGGTGGTTCTATGGACTGCTGGGTGTGGCGCTTTTGGGAGTCGCCTCAGGAGGCGTCTGGCTGCGCTTCAAAGGCGTTGAAGCGCGTAGCCGCGACTTAGAAATGCAGGTCGCCGAAAGGACCCATGCTCTCGAGCAGAAAACCCAGGAGCTGCAAGAGCTCGCTGAGAAGTCTAAAGACCTGGCTGTCCTAGATGAGCGCAACCGGTTGGCCAGGGAGTTGCACGATGCGGTTACCCAGACGCTTTTCTCAGCCAGCCTGGTGGCCGAAGCACTGCCCGCTACATGGGAAAGAGATCCCCAGGAAGGGCGTGGCCTGCTGAAAGAGCTGCGCAGCTTGAGCCGGGGCGCACTGGCAGAAATGCGCACCCTCCTGCTGGAGCTGCGCCCAGCGGCCCTGCTGGAAACATCACTGACAGACCTGCTACGCCAGTTAGGTGAGGCTGCTAGCGGAAGGGAAGGCATCCCGGTGGCGGTGAAGGTGGAGGGGCAGGATTCAGAATTTATACCGCCGCTACCACAAGATGTGCGGATCGCCTTCTATCGGATCACTCAGGAAGCGTTGAATAATGTCGTCAAACATGCACGCGCCCATCATGTGACTGTACAGCTGTATTATCAGGTTAAATGTCCATCTAGTTCCTTGTACATTAGCGGGGACGAAGGTTCTGACCAGTCAGGGTTACGCGTTTTACTCTCGATTCACGATGACGGACGCGGCTTTGATCCGACACAGGTTCCGCAAAACCGGATGGGATTGGGGATCATGCAGGAACGTGCCAAAGCAATTGGCGCAATCATCACCGTCGAGAGCCAGCCAGGTTATGGCACCCACATAACCGTCCTCTGGCAGCAGAAGAAGGCCGATGCAAACCACCCGGTCGGTACAGGCGACCAGGAATAGGAGTCAAAATGAAACACATGGCGGTAGAGACCAGTGAAAAACCACTCCAGGGCGAAAAACCGATCCGGGTGTTGATTGTGGATGACCACGCCATGGTGCGTAAAGGCCTGGTCACCTTCCTGAAAAACGAGGCCGACCTCGAGGTGGTGGGCGAGGCCTGTGATGGGCGGGAGGCAATCGAGTATTGTCAAGATGATCAGCCGGATGTCCTCCTGATGGACCTTGTGATGCCGGAGCTAGGCGGCGTGGCAGCCACTCGCACGATACACCAACGCTGGCCGCACGTGCAGGTGATCGCCCTGACCAGCTTCCAGGAGAAGGAGCTAGTGCAAGACGCCTTACAAGCCGGTGCGATCAGTTACCTGCTGAAGAATGTTTCGGGCGAAGAG
>JAGDMX010000381.1 GCA_017860725.1 Chloroflexota bacterium
TCCTCAGCAACATCTATCTACACCAGCTTGACTTATGGTGGTGGAAGAAGTTCGGCAGTCTGAACGCCACCGAGAAAGCGGCACGGCGAAGAGCTAAACAGGGAAACGCCATCCTGGTGAGGTACGCCGATGACTTTGTCATCTTGTGGAATGGAACTCACCAAGATGCCCTGGCACTCCGAGATGAACTTCGCCAATTTCTCTGGGATGAATTGCGGTTAGAACTCTCTGAGGAAAAGACCCACGTCACTCACCTGACAGAGGGTCTGGATTTCCTCGGTTTTCACATCCAGAGGCGGTTGGACGCCAACACACCCTGGTTGCGAATAACGCCGAGCAGAGAGAACATACGCAGATTCAAGGCAAAGATCAACGAAATGACCCAACGTGGAATGGCGTATGCGACCCCGGAAATGCGTTTCAAGGCGCTTAACCGGCTTATACGTGGATGGGGAAATTACTATCGCCATGTCAGTTTCAAACACGATGCTAACGATCTGGACTTTTGGATTAACAAGCGAATTTTGATATGGTTGAAGAACAAGCATGACGGCAGAGGTGTACGCTGGATATTGCGGCAGTACAAGGTGCGCGAGAAGATCAGCAAAAGAGATCGCTGGAACTTCGCTACCACAAACAGCGAGAATGGGAAACTCATCTACATCGCTAGATTGAGCGATATTCGACTGACTGCATACCGTCGCAAGAAACCAAATCACCCTTACCTACAAGCTACTTACATCCCCACCGCAAGCGAGCCGGAAAACCCGCTATTGGAGCCTCAAGTGGTCAACGTACGCCCGGAAAAGGTGGCATGGTTGGAGATGCGCGCACAAGTCTTGAAGCGAGACGGTTATCGATGCACACGCTGCGGGAAATCTTCTGTGACGCTAGAGATACACCATAAGGTGGCTCAACATCACGGAGGAGCGACCGGTCTGGAAAATCTCCAGACTTTATGTCAGAAATGTCATGAACAGACAGAGAACTATGGACAGAAGTGCCTATTGGGAAGAACGTTCAAAGGAGAGCCGTATGAGGCGAAAGTCTCACGTCCGGTTCGGGAAGGGGGATGAGGAAACACGCCTGCCGAAAGGCAGGAAGGTGCGCCTTGTCCCTACTTCACTCACCGCTTACATCGAACCCAAATCAGCTCCTTATGGGGTTCGATCATATATCCGCCGGTAGATATTATAGATTTCATAGATACCACGAATATAATTGCGTGTCTCTGCGTAGCGGATGACTTCCAAGAATAAATCCGGATCACCAGGCGCGAGCTTTTTCCACTGCAGGGCATTCCCCGGACCCCCGTTGTAGGCGGCCAGCGCTGCATAGATATCCCCCTCAAAATTGTCAATCTGGGTTTTTAAGTAATCCGTACCCAGGGTGACGCTCACCAGTGGGCGCGATAAATCCTGGCTCGAGAAATCCGGGGGCCAGCCCAGGTTGCTGGCAACTTGCTCACCTGTGGACGGAATAACCTGCATCAAGCCACTGGCGGCAGCTGAGGAGCGGACAAAGCTCTCGAAAAGGCTTTCCTGGCGAATCAGGCTGAACAGGAGCAGGGGATGGATGTCGTATTTTTCGGCTACCGGTAATAATATTTCGGAATAATAGGGCCCAAAGCGAAAATGATTGAAGTATGCAGGTGCATTTAATGTTTCAGCGTCGCTCAAACCGGCAATATCCAGTACCTGCCTGGCAGCAGTGATGGCAGAGCGATAGAGACCTAACTCGAGCAGGTAATTAGCCAACCGATACGACTGGACTGCATCACTTTCGGTGGACTGGCGAGCCAGCTCAAATTCAGAACGCGCATCATCGAATAAACCCAGATGCCATAGCTCGGTACCGCGAATTATATTCGGGTCGCTTGTGAGCTCGCCCAGGCCGGACAGGTCTGTATCGGGTGCCAGGCCGAATGTTGTACGCATCCACTCATCCGCTTTTTGGCGCTCACTTTCCTGGTCAAAGGCCAGGTCGTAAGCAATCGGCGAGGTGAATGGAGGGCGGTTGCGCAAAACCTCCCTGGCACGCTCGCTGTAATAACCGGTTGGATCGATATTCTGCGCCTTTTCCCAGGTCAAGCGCGCCTCTTCTTCGTTACCCTGGGCGCGTAGTGCCTTGCCTATCCAGAACAGAGATGCTGTGCGGTCCTCAATGGGAGGATTTAAATCTAACAACCGCTGAAAAGTATCTTGGGCTTCCTGGAATTTTCCTGCACGATAGCGAGAAAGCCCGGCTAAGAACAAGGCACGATTGGCGTTTTCGTCATTGGGATACAGGTTGTGCATTCGTTCCCACAGCTCACTAGCCTGCTCCAGTTGCCCATCCCGTTCTGCAATTTGAGCTGCGTCGAACAGGAACTCACCGGCGCGAGGGTGATCGGGATTTTCAGCAACAAAATCCAGTAAGGTCTGAATTGCCTGTGAATATTCATCCAGGTAATACCACTGGGTATAGGCTTTTTGCTCCCAGGCATCGTCCAGGTAATAGTGATCCGGGAAATTCTGGATGATCTGGTCCCAGGCTTTTAGTGATGACTCGTGCTCGCCGATTTCCCGATTAATCAAACCAGTAAAAAAGTAACCGGTGCCTGGATCAGCAGGGCTGTTCTGCAGATAACTGTCGAAGGATGCCAGGGCTTTGCCGTAATCTCCTGCATAATAATAGACTAACCCGCTGTTCAGATCGTCCACAGGGATACCAGAATCGACCAGGGCTTGCAGCGCCGAGTAGGAATCGTATGAGGTTGGGTATTTAGTGACCGCATCGATAAATGACTGCTGAGCTTGATCGAGCTGGCCCAAATTCGTATATATCTGCCCTTTGCGCAGATGGATCAAGGCGCGGGTAAAGTCATTACTGGTTCGATTGTAGAGATCATCATACAAGCCCAGGGCAGCCTCATAATTGCCTCCCAAGGCATAAGCCCGGGCAGTTTTCATCTCCAGAAAATTGGAATCGAGCAGGCTGGATTGGGTTAGGGCAGCCTGGAAATCCGCCGCGGCTGCCGGGTAGTTAGCAGCCTCCATAAAGGCATCACCGCGCAGGTCGAGGATATATGCATCGATAACTCCGGGGCGCAAAGCCAGATAATTGGTATAAGCGCCAGCAGCTTCTGCATACCGTTCCGCGACGGTATAAGCCTGTGCCAGGAAGAAGTAGGCGTGAGCGATCAGCGATGATTCGGTCTGAGGAGCGGTTGGGATATAGTTCTCCAGGGTGGTGATTGCTTCCTGGATGTTGCCATCCAATAAGTGCGTGCGGGCGATTCCCAAGAGGGCGGCTGCCTCGACTTCCGGGTCGGCGCTGCTTTGGCGGGCTGTCTCGAACTCTAATAAGGCTTTTTCCCAATCCCCATATAATAGAGCCGTATCTCCAAGATGGATTCTGGCGGCAGGCACTGGCGTAGGAGTCGGTGTTGGCGTAGGGATTGGCGTTGGCGTCGGTGTAACCGATGCCGT
>JAGDMX010000382.1 GCA_017860725.1 Chloroflexota bacterium
CATCTGAGAAAGCGGTGGTACGGATGGAGGCGCAGCAGGTGGACCTTCCGGCGATCCGTAAGGCCGTTGAGGGAGCGGGATATGGCGTCGACGGCGCGTACCAGCCCGGGCAGGTTGACGAGAGGGCCGAGGACAGAGCGCAGGTGGCTACCAAGGGGACCTCGCGGGCGTTAATTGTGGTGCTAGCAGCGCTATTCATATTTATCCTGTTTGCGGTGGTGGTCGGCGAATGGCTGGGGCTGTTCGATGTGCTCAATGAACTGGTACCCTGGCCGGTCTGGTTGGCTTTGGTGGTGGTGATCGGCTGGCCGGTGTTTCGCAACGTGGTACGCGCCGCGTTGAAACGCCAGGTGTTGGCGCATACGTTGATGACGCTCGGGGTAATCGCGGCAATCGTGGTTGGCGAGTGGGTGACGGCGTTGATGGTGGTTTTTCTGATGCGGGTAGGCGATTTCGTCGAGCGGTTCACTGCCGAACGTTCCCGCCAGGCGGTGCGCGACCTGACGGCGATGACCCCACAGACAGCCCGGGTGGAACGTGAGGGTGTAGAAGTGGAAATCCCGGCCAGCCATGTGACGACCGGTGAAATAGTAATCGTACGACCAGGTGAGCGGATACCGGTGGACGGCCTCGTGGTCGGCGGGCAGGCAACGATCGACCAGGCCGCCATCACCGGCGAGTCGATGCCGGTTGAAGTCGGCGTTGGAAAATCCGTTTACGCAGCGACGATCGCGCAACTCGGCAGCTTGCGTATCCGTACGGTGCATACCGGCCGGGATACGACCTTTGGACAGATCATCAACCTGGTGGAAGAAGCCGAGTTGAATAAAGCGCCGGTGGAACGGATAGCAGATAAATTCTCTGCTTATTATCTGCCAGTGGTGACCGGAGTGGCAGCGCTGACCTTCCTGATCAGCCGCGATCCCCTATCGACGGCAGCGGTGCTGGTGGTAGCATGTTCGTGCGCGTTCGCGCTGGCGACACCAATTGCGATGCTGGCTTCAGTGGGAGCAGCGGCGCGGCGGGGGCTGCTGATCAAGGGCGGCAAATATATAGAACTGCTGGCGAAAGCTGATGTGGTGTTGATCGACAAGACGGGGACGCTGACCCTGGGAAAACCCGAAATTGTGGATTTTAGAGTGCTGATTGATGATTTGGGGGTAAATGGATCCGGCGAGGAAAGGCTCTTGAAACTGGCAGCTTCGGCAGAGAGGTATTCGGAGCACCCACTGGCGGAAGCAGTGCGAGAGGCGGCGCGAAACAGAGGGATATCACTGTCCGAGCCGGAGGATTTCGAAGCGATACCTGGCTTCGGCGTCCGGGCAAAAGTGGAAGATCATCTGGTGGAGGTAGGAAGGGAGATGGCCTTCATCCCCGACTTTTCTCCAAGTGTTGGAAACGGAAGGGAAGACCCCAGCCTATCTACAGTGCTGTTGGAGAGGGGGGTGACAGCGCTGTATATACGGGTAGATGGGGAATTGGTGGGTCTGCTGGAGGCGGCTGACAGCATGCGTCCAGAAGCGCCGGGGGCGATCCAGGAATTGAGGGAGATGGGGATCCAGCAGATCGAGCTGCTTACCGGCGATAATGAGCAGACCGCGGCTGCATTGGCCGCACGGCTGGGAGTGGATTACCGGGCCGGTCTGCTGCCGCAGGATAAAATCCAGATCGTCAAAGATTACCAGGCCCAAAAGCATGTGGTAGTTATGATCGGGGATGGGGTGAACGATGCGCCGGCTTTGGCCCAGGCAGATGTGGGTATTGCGATGGGCGCGGCAGGCAGCGACGTGGCAATCGAGGCGGCGCACGTAGCGTTGATGCGCGAGGATTGGCGTTTGGTGCCGGATTTGCTGCGCATCGCCCGGCGGACGATGCGAGTGGTGAAAGGGAACATTGCTTTTACGGCAGTGTATAATTTGTTGGGGTTATCGCTGGCGGCATTCGGTATCCTGCCGCCGGTGTTGGCGGCCGCGGCGCAGTCGTTGCCAGACCTGGTTATTTTGGGGAATTCATCAAGGTTGATACGGCAGAAATAGATAGCAGAACTGGTTTACCGAATTTGAGGCTGGTTTCCCGCTAAAGGCATGCGGGAATGGCGAGAGCGGGTAGACGAGCGGGCCTGCCCTTATCCACGGAGGAGGCAGAGGAATAGTTCGCGTTAAGGGCATGCGGTGCTGACGAACTGAGGCGCATAATAGGGGCGGTGTGGTTATAATAATGAAATAACCCTGAAACCTTGCAGAGGAAATCCATGGCCGTAAACAATCCAAATAATCGCATCGGCATCCTGGTCGGAGGCGGCCCTGCCCCGGGTATTAACGGCGTTATAAACGCTGCCACTATTGAGGCCTACCAAAATAATCGGGAAATCATCGGCATCTATGATGGATTCAAACACCTGATGGAAGGTGAGGTAGTTGGGATACCCCTGACACCCGAGAATGTGAGTTATATTCATAAAGAGGGCGGGTCAATCCTGCATACTGCGCGCGCAAACCCCACAAAATCCCCCGAAGCCTTGAGAAATTGTGTGACTGCACTTCTAAACGAAGGGATTACCGCGCTTGTGTCTATCGGAGGAGATGACACCGCCTATTCAGCCAGCCGAGTGGCCCGCTTTGCCCAAGAAACGATGGGGATCACTTTACAATCAGTGCATGTGCCGAAGACGATCGACAACGACCTGCCGCTGCCCGAGGATATTCCAACCTTCGGGTTTGAGACGGCGCGCGCACTGGGTGCGCAATTGGTGGCGAATTTAAAAAGAGATGCCCTGACCAGCCAGCACTGGTTCCTGGTGCTGACGATGGGACGTAAGGCAGGGCACCTGGCGCTGGGAATCGGCGGGAGCGCTGTCGCTACAGTTACACTGATACCGGAAGAATGGTCAGGGCGTGAAATCCGCCTGCAGGAAATCGTCGACATCCTGGCGACGACGATCTTGCTGCGTCTGCTGGATCATAAGCCCTATGGCGTGGCTGTCCTGGCCGAGGGAATCCTCGAAAACTTGTCTCATGAGGACTTAAAAGCTCTTGATCGCGTCGAACGGGATGAACACGGGCATATCCGGCTGGCAGAAGTCAATTTTATGGATATTCTGAAGAAGAATTTAGAGAGGGAATTAGACCGGATTGGCGTTCATGTGCGACTGGTTAAACACGTGCTCGGTTACGAGCTGCGCTGCGCGCCGCCCTGCGCATACGACGTTGAATATACGCGCACCCTGGGGGAGGCTGCAATCGATTTCCTTTTACATGATGGGACAAATGCCATCATCACCTTACAGCACAATCAGATCGTGCCAATTCCCTATGATGAAATGATCGATCCAGATACTGGCAGGACCGAAGTCCGCCTGGTCAATACGGAGTCTTACCGTTACCAGTCGAGCTATAAATTTATGACCCGCCTGAAACCAGAACATGCCCAGGATATTAGCCTTTGGGAAAGGTTGGCAAAGGTTGGCAATCCTGACCAACCTTTCTACCGACCAGTTCAAAGAACGGTTTGGTTATTTGGCCGGGATCAGCCCAAGGCCATTCTGATGTTATTGGGCTCCGAAACTATTCAAGACATTCAGCTTATTCGATATCATCCAGGAGTGTGAACTATGGTAAATCAAGACATCACCACGCTGGAAGAGACGGCGCTTTCAGCAATGGTCGCAAAGGCGCTAACACTCGGTGTGAAGGGCGTCGCCGTAGTGGGGATCGCTCCGCCTGATCAGCCAGAAACTTTCTTCTTCGGAGCCCGTATCAGTGGACGGTTCGAGCGCCCGCCTGACCCAAGCCGGGGCGAAAACGATAAGGGTACAAATTTCTTTTCGATCGTTTATTCTAAGATCGCTGAGATGGTTGCTACCCGCCGCGACAGCGGTGAGAGCCCCGACCGCGTCCTTAAAAAAGGCGAGTTTGGCTATAAAGGGGGACTGATCCGTGAAAAAGACGGCTTCACCCGGCTGGCAGCCTTCAGCGGCGGCAGCGAGGCTCAAGACCTGGAAATCTCCCGGGTGGGGCTAGAAGCCTTACTCCTTATTTGATCTTTGGATGAATGTACGCGGCTTTATGGTTTTATGCGGCGGGTGCCGCATAAAACCATAAAGAGAAAACATTAAGAAAAGCCAAAGAGCTAATTTTTAGACTGCGTCCCAAACGACCTCGGGTTTTTTACCTGTAACGACCGCGATGCGGTTGGCGCACCATTCCTCGAGTCCTAATGAGGCATTGCTAAACAGTTCAACGGTCGCGACAGTCGAGGGGTGGGTGTTAAACTGATCGATTTCCATACCGTTCGGGTCCCAGGACTGCAGGATAAAGGGTATCTTGCTTCCTTTGGCCAGGACTTCAGCGGGGACATCATCCTTGTCCATCTCGTTTTCGAAGCGGACGCCGTCGCCAATCCGCCAAAGCGGCTCGAGGACATAGGGTGGGCAGGTGTAGACGATGTTACCGCCAGCCAGCTTTTCGACGTCCCAGAAGCGGGGCGAGCCATTGACCAGCGGCCCTTCACGCATCGAGCAGGCTAACATTTTGCTCGGATAGCCGCCTTCCTTTAGGAGATGGTAGGCCTTGCGGAAGATATAAATCCCCAGCCAGTGTTTGTCAGCCCAGGAAAGCTTGATGTTCCGGCGCTCGGCCTGGACATCCAGGATAGGGTGCTCGGTCAAACGCCCGATCATCATCGTGATCACGGCGCGCCATTTGCTCATATCGACGCCGTTCTTCAGGCCCAGCTCATAACCTTCTTTGGCAGCATTGGCTACCGCCCAAATTTGCGGCAAGGTGAAGCAGGTGGTGACGTTGGTCGGGATGCCTTTCGAGGTCAGAATTTTGACGACCTCGACGCCTTGCATGCTGGCCGGAACTTTGATCATCAAGTTTGGAGAGATGGCGCGAATCTCGTCAGCGTCTTTCACCATCGTTTCCACCTCGGTGAACAGACGCGGATCCAGCTGACCCGAAATGAATCCGTAACGGCCATTTGTTTTCTGCCAGATAGGCAGCATCATCTTAGCGCCCCGGCGGATCACCTCTTTATAGGTCATCCAATAAAGGTCATGGGGTTTAATGCCTGGGTTGGCCTCAATTTGGGCGTCGATCCATTCGTTCCAACCATCCGGATCGCTCTTAACCGCGGTAAGTGAGAGGGGTGGGTTGGTAGTACAGCCGCGAATGACACTGTTCGCTGGGTCAGTAGCGTTATACGTGCGCCGGAGCTCGGCCTCCCAGCTTTGCTTTTTCTCAGCCGGAGCCTTCTTCAGCATGTCCTGTACCCACTTCTCATAAACTAATGGGGATGAATCCCACCAGATTTCCATGTCTGGATTCGTCTCCATCAAACGCTCAATCACACTTTTCGTATTGTCTGTCATGACAACTACCTCCTACATTATATATTTATAACAATTATATGAATGATTCCCCGTATCCGCCAGAGGAATAAAGTAATGTCTTACCATATATTTAATAATATCGTAAATGGAGTAATGCCTGGATGGCGCCGGAATGATTGCACTTTATCACCGCTGGACAACCAGAGGAAAATATTTCGGAATCAGAATCAGCGTAGATATCGGAGCTCCGAAGACGGGCGCGGGATGATCTTCGCTGTGCACTGAGTAGATCAAGTTGTCGACTGTACCGTGCGATTGGTCAGAAACTTTTACAGTGAATTCTATGGACTGGTTTGCGCATGGATTTAGTGAAGGGATTTCCCACTGTAACGTATTGCCTTCGATTTTCGGCGGCAGACTGGCCGAGATCAACTCAGCGCCGGCAGGCAGGGTTTCGCTTATCTCGACTTTCCCGGTCGCTGCCGGATAAAAGCTGGCGGCGGTAAGCGTATAGGTGATCTGTTCGCCCGGAATGACAGCCGGTGGGTCAGCTGTTTTGTGGATAAAAAAGCGCGGCGCGGCTGCCTGTAGGGCGATGCAGGCGTCGATGCGACCATAACCGAAGGTATTGTTTGGAACTTGAGAACCCGGAACGCTCCCACAGTTCTGGCTGGTCGTAAGATGCAATGCGGTGCTTTTAATCGCATCGGCGATCGATGCTACCTGATCACGCAGGGTAGGATCGGCAGAGATCATCAGGGCGGCCAACCCGGCGACGTGCGGGCCTGCCATGCTTGTGCCGCTCAAGGTGGTGTAGTTATTCGTCGGATAGCTGGAATAGACATTGACACCCGGGGCAGACACATCCGGTTTGAGGCGGTTACTGCCATCGATTGTTACCGGACCACGGCTGCTGAAGTAGGCGATGTTATCGCTGCCGTCGGTAGCGCCTACGCTGAATGAGGCATCG
>JAGDMX010000383.1 GCA_017860725.1 Chloroflexota bacterium
GGGCTGGTGGTTGCCATCCCTTCCTTCAAGACGCGTGGCGATTACCTGGCGATCGTCACCCTGGCATTCTTGTTCATTGTCAAATCGGCGATCGAAAATGTCGAGGCTATCGGGGGGCCACGCGGCATCCCGGGTATTTATAAGCTCACCAACCTGCCCTGGGCTTTCGTCTGGATGGTCATCTCCCTGTGGGTCATCCGCAACTTTGTCTATTCCAACTTCGGGCGCGGCGTCCTCAGCATTCGCGAGGACGAGATTGCCAGCGACCTGATGAGCGTGCGCACTCGCCAGGTCAAGCTGCTGGCATTCGTGGTCTCCTCTTTTTTCGGCGGAGTGGCAGGAGCGCTGTTTGCCCACGCCTTGCAGTTTATCAGCCCGCGCGTCTTCGATATTGTCAAATCGACCGATATCCTGATCATGGTTTACCTGGGAGGCATCGGTTCGATTGCCGGCTCGATCATTGGCGCCGCTGTTTTCACGGTGCTTTTGGAGGTGCTACGCGAGCTGCTGGGCGCGCTGGGCTGGTCTCAAGCCCTGCGGTACGTCATCATGCCACTGGCGTTGATCTTGCTGATGATCTACCGGCCGCGCGGCATCATGGGACTGCGCGAATTCCGCTGGTTTATCCCCGGTCGCGACTATTTTGCCGTCAAGAACTGGCGCAAGAAAAGGCAGGAGGTGACCGATGCTGCTGCAAGCTAAAAGCATCACGCATTACTTCGGCGGGTTGTGCGCAGTATCCGATTTCAACCTGGATCTGCAGGCTGGTGAGCTGGTGGGTATCATCGGTCCCAATGGCGCCGGGAAAACCACCATCTTCAACCTGATCACCGGCGTCTATCGCTCTACCCAAGGCAGTTTCCAGTTTGAAGGCACAGAACTCGTAGGTCTGCGCTCCAACCGAATCACCGACCTGGGGATCGCCCGCACCTTTCAGAATATTCGCCTGTTCCAGGAACTTACGGTGCTGGACAATGTCCGCATCGCCAACTACGGCCAGATTCACTACAGCCCATTTGTGTCCTTATTCCACATTGGGCGCTTTGGCCTGGAGGAAGACCGTACCATTGATGAGGCGATGGATTTGCTGGCGGTTTTCAAGCTGGAAGACTATGCTGACGAGACCTCTAAAAACCTGCCCTACGGCCTCCAGCGCCGGTTGGAAATTGCTCGCGCCCTGGCGACTCACCCCAAGCTGCTGCTGTTGGACGAGCCTGCCGCCGGCATGAACCCTAACGAGATTATGCTGCTGATGGATTTTATCCAATGGATTCGCCAGGAATTCAAGCTGACCATCATCTTGATCGAGCACCAGATGCGCCTGGTGATGGGTATTTGCGAGCGCATCAAGGTGCTCGATTTTGGCGCCACTATCGCCGAGGGCCTGCCTGCTGAAATCCAGAACAATCCCAAGGTGCTGGAAGCCTACCTGGGCGAAGGAGCGGAGCTATGAGCGCACCGGATCAGGACAATCATGTAGTGCTTTCGGTCCAGGATTTAAACATCTACTATGGCAATATCCGGGCGGTGAAAGATATTTCTTTTGAGGTGCATGAAGGTGAGATTGTCACCTTGATCGGCGCTAATGGGGCTGGAAAATCGTCCACCCTGCGCGCCATTTCCGGTATTATTCCATACAAGGGCACCATCTCCTACCGAGGTCAGGATTTGCATAAAGTTCCAGCCGATAAGATCGTAGCCATGGGGATCGCCCAGGTGCCAGAAGGACGAGGGATCTTCGGCAGCCTGACTGTGCGGGAAAACCTGAAACTGGCTACCTGGCAGCGTAAAGATAAAGCCGAGATTTCTCGCGACTACGAGCGCGTTTACTCGATCTTCCCGCGCTTGAAAGAACGGCTAAATCAGCAGGGTGGGACTCTCTCTGGCGGCGAGCAGCAAATGCTGGCAGTCGGTCGCGCCTTGATGAGCCGCGGCACGCTGATGCTGCTGGATGAGCCATCCATGGGGCTGGCGCCGGTGTTGGTACGGGATATCTTCAAAGTGTTGCGAGAGATCAACCAGTCAGGCACTACCATTTTGCTGGTGGAGCAAAATGCTTACATGGCGCTGCGCCTGGCGCATCGCGGTTACGTACTGGAGACCGGCCGGGTAACTATCTCCGGCACCGGCCAGGAGCTGATGGGCAATCCGCGTGTTAAGGAGGCCTACCTGGGCGGCTGATGCTGGCAGGGATTGTTACCTGGGCCGAGATTGACCTGGACGCTATCGGGGCTAACGTGGCGGCTTTCAAGCGCCATGTCGGCCAGCGGGTCGAAATCATCGCCGTAGTCAAGGCGAATGCCTACGGCCACGGCGCAGTTCCCGTGGCGCGGGCTGCCCTGGCAGCCGGCGCCACGCGCCTGGCAGTGCACCGGGCGATCGAAGGCATCGAGCTGCGCCGGGCGCGGATCGACGCTCCGATCCTGGTCATGGGCTATACCCCACCCGACGGCGCCGAGCTGATCGCCGGCTGGAATCTGACACCCAGCGCCATTACCCTGGAATTTGCCCAGGCGCTTTGTGCTCGTGCCGAAGCTACTGGGAGAGTAATCCCACTGCATGTAAAAGTGGATACAGGCATGAACCGCTTCGGCTTAATGCCGGGTGAAGTGCTGGATTTTTTGCAAGCCATCTCACGGTTGCCGGGGGTGCGGCTGGAGGGGCTGTTTACCCACTTTGCCACTGCCGACTCGGCTGACTCGACCCATTCTCTAGCCCAGCTCAAGGTCTTTACCCAGGTGGTTGCTGCCGCCCACCAGGCTGGATTCCACCTACCGCTGGTGCATGCCGCTAACAGCGCCGCTACAATGAAACTACCGCAAGCACACTTCGATGCCGTGCGGCCTGGAATTGCCATGTATGGCATGCATCCGTCTTCGGAATGGATTCCGCCATTTGAAATCCGCCCGGCGCTGACCTTGAAGAGCCGCCTCAGCCGGGTGCGTCGCATCCCAGCCGGGGCGGGTATTGGCTATGGTTTTACTCACGTTACCCAGGCGCCCACCACCGTAGCTCTGGTGCCGGTGGGTTATGGCGATGGCTACCACCGCATCCTGTCTAACAAAGGTGCCGTGCTGGTCGGTGGGCAGCGCGCCTCTATATTGGGGCGGGTGAGCATGGACCAGATTGTGGTCGATGTCAGCCACATCCCCGGTGTGCAGCAGGATGACGAAGTGGTGCTGGTGGGGCGGCAGGGCGCTGAGCAGATTCAAGCTGAGGAAGTTGCCTTGCTCTCTGGCACGATTAATTATGAAGTAACCACCGCACTGCTGCCGCGCGTGGCGCGCCTCTACTTGCAGGGCGGTGATTTGGTGGAAGTTACTTCGCTAGGCGGTTGGAGGATGGTGGAAGATAGATGATTACCTATCTGATAGCGATACCGCTCATTGCACATGGGCTGGCCAACCTGGCCGGTGTCTTTGCGCCCTGGACCAAGAGCCGGCAGGGTTTTA